>CAKQTF010000017.1 GCA_934276695.1 uncultured Spirochaetales bacterium | reverse complement strand
CTGCACTGTGGTCCATGTTCAGGAACCAGCCGATGAAGCAGCATATGGCAATGACCGGCGAGCTGACACTCACGGGCAGAGTCACTCCGATCGGAGGCCTGAAGGAGAAAATCCTTGCGGCGAGAAGAAATGGGATAAAGGAGATAATAATCCCGGAAAGAAACAGGATAGATCTTGATAAACTTGATGCAGAGGTCAAAGGAGATGTGGTATTCCACCCTATTTCGGACATATCAGAAGTGATCAGCCTTGCATTCCCTGAAGAGAAGACAAAGCGGCTGGATATGGCTAAACTGATAGAACTAGATAACAAGAGAAAGCAGAAGGCTATAGAAGAAAGGAAAGAAGAGAACCTAGAAAGAGCTGAGGCTTTCCAGAAGGTGTTTAAGTGGCAATAGAATTATTATCTCCTGCAGGCAATATTGAGAAGCTGGAAACAGCATTTTTATACGGAGCTGATGCGGCCTATATGGGTCTCACCAGCTTTTCTCTGAGAGCCAATGCCGGCAATTTCGGAGAAAAGGAAAAAGAAAGAGTAAGAGAGCTTAAAGCAAAGACCGGGAAAAAACTTTACTGTACTATGAATATAATCTTCCATGAGAATCAGATTGAAGAGCTGAAAGCAATGAAGGATGAGATCAGCACATGGCCTTTTGATGCTTTCATTGTCTCAGATATCGGAACTATCGATTTTCTCAGGAAGAGCTTCCCGGATAAGGAGCTGCATCTCTCAACACAGGCCAGCTGCATAAACAGTGAGGCTGCAAAAGCATTCTACAATATGGGATTCTCCCGGGTGATTCTTGGAAGAGAGGCAAGCCTGAGTGATATAAGAAGAATAAAAGACAGAGTACCGGAACTGGAGCTTGAGGCATTTGTGCATGGTGCAATGTGCATGGCATACTCTGGCAGATGCCTTCTATCAGCACACCTTGCAGGCAGGAGCGGAAACCAGGGAGACTGCTCACACACATGCAGATGGAATTATAAGATGCACTATGCCATTGAAGAGGAAGAAAGGCCAGGCCTGTACTACCCTATCGAAGAGAATGATGGATACACGACAATACTGTCATCAAAAGACCTATGCATGATAGACCACATAAAGGACCTAGAGGATGCAGGACTGTCTTCGCTGAAGATTGAAGGCAGGATGAAGAGCGTTTACTATGTTGCTGTAGTCACACGCGCATACAGAAAAGCCATTGATAATGCTCCGGACCTTGACAGTTACAAGCGTGATATATTCGATGTATCACATAGAGAGTACACAACAGGATTCTTCTACTCAGATAAACCAGTTGAGACACGTACTGACGATGTATCGCGTCCAACAAGCTATGGATATGAAAGGAACTATACATTCCTGGGAACAATCGGAGAGAAGATCAGTGATGGACTTTATAAGATTGAATGCAAGAACCAGATCAAGCGTGGCCAGTGCATAGAATTCATAGGGCCTGATGTCCCGCTTCTAAGAGATGACAGCATCAATCTGACAGATAAGGAAGGCTTTCCCCTATTCCAGCTTGACCATGGAAAGGATGGATACATCAGGACAGAGATTCCGCTTAAGCCCGGCTATATACTCAGGCGCTTATCAGAGGAAAGGATAGTGAAATGAAAAGATGCATATTAATAATCTTACTGCTCACAGCTGCAGTATTCACAGTATCTGCATACCAGGATTCATTTGCATCAGCAAACAGCAATCCTCTTTTCAGCAGTCTTATCACAGCACTGAAGAATGAAGAGAAGGAATCTGTTATAATCCCATTGTATGAGGCATATACCTCATCTGATATATCAATGACGGAGAGATCCCGCATAGAATACCATATGGCCCGTTACTATAAGGATATAAGGAACAAGGCAAAAGCAAAGGAGCATGTGGATCTGGAAGGCTTTTACATGGATCAGATCGGATCAGATGCATCTGAATATGAGAGGCTCGTTGCGGAAGTTGACTACACATCAGCAAGATACTATGTGAACAAAGAGATGTCAGTCGGCATCGAGAACTCGAAACTCACAAAAGCACTCTATGAGAAGTATCCTGATGAATTCTATGCAGCCATAACTGAGTGCTGGAGGCTAATTTACACTCCGGCAATAGCCGGTGGCTCATACAGGAAGGCAATAAGGCTGCTTTCTGACATAGAAAAGAACAGAGAAGGAATCTCTTACCTTGATGAAGCAGGCCTTTACACAGCACTGGGCTATGCACACGCCCAGAGAGAGGAATATGATGATGCATATGCATATCTTACAAAAGCAAAGACATTCTATAAAAAAGACCCTCTTGTACTTGAAACATTGAAGGAAGTAGAAGAAAAGAGAGGTGACTGATGATCTTCTTTGAAATAATCGCCGTTATAATGTTTGTTGTCGGGATTTATGCATTCATAACAACGATGACAAACATAATATACTTTTCAATAATGAACAGGACCGACTCCATTGCAGACTGCGACAATGGGCCGAAGGTATCTATCATAATCCCTGCAAGAAATGAGGAGCACAACTTAGGCAGGCTTCTTGATTCCCTTGTAAAACAGACATACCACAATATTGAAATCCTTGTCATAAATGATCAGTCAACAGATAATACACAGGCTGTTATCGATAGATTCAGGAAAAAGGACAAGCGTGTGATAAGCTATATGAGCAATCCTGATGTAAAGCTCACAAAGAATGGTAAGATAAATGCCCTGCTGCAGCTGATTCCGCACGCAACTGGCGATTATCTTCTTATGACGGATGCTGACTGCGCACATGCCACGCATGCCGTTGAGCACACACTGAATATGATGCTTAAGCACAGGCTTAGCATAATCTCCGGTTTTCCGACTGAGCTATGTGAAAGCTACTGGGGAAGTGTCTCAATGGCAGCGATGCTGTTTGCAAATGTGCTTGTCCCGCAGGCTATCCTTCATAAGCTGCAGCTCTCTGCACTGACTTTTGCAATCGGTCAGTTCATAATGGTCAGAAAGGATGATTATGACAGCGTCGGAGGATATGGATCTCTCGGCAGCAATGTTGTCTGCGATGACATGTCCATTGTAAGGCTATTCGTGAAGAATAAGAAGAAATACGGCTTTGTGAATCTATCAGAGGATGTTGCATGCTACATGTATCATGAGAGGAAGGAGGCATTCAGAGGAATCGAGAGATCAGTTGTCGGGGTATTCCCAGTAAAACCAATGACAGTCATTCTTCTGATCCCTCTCGTTGCTGCACTCATACTTATGGCCATTTCACCATTCATAAGCATTGCTGGGCTGTTCTTCATCCCATTTGAGAACCCATATGCCGTTTCACTGTTCCTTGGATGGTTTATGCTGTATACTGCATGGTTCTGCGGATCAAGGAACATAAACTACAGAAAGCTGATATCCATGTCATGCCCTCTTACACTGCTCGTGCTGTGCTGGCTCTACATCCATGGAGTATACAGACGGCTCTCAGGCAAGAATTTCATATGGAAAGGCAGGGTTATCTGATTTTCTGGAACAAATGAAAGACCAGGCACTGCCTGGACGCAAAGCCCCGGATGAAATAGGCTGGGGCTTTTCTTCTGCCATAATGCGTCAATTATTGGATAAGAATACATATGGGCATACCAGAAAAAAGGCCAATATAGTAACGAATATTCGGATTTTTTATCAATATTTATTGCCATCACAACAAAGTATGATAAAATCACAGAATAAGACTTAATAAAAGGAAGGTTGTTATATGACTACACATGAAGCTATTGTCGCCCAGTATGAAGCATATATCGCAGAAAATGCCAAATTTGAGGAAAAAGGCATAAAAGCCTCATCTTCCCGTGCAAGAAAAGCACTTACCGAACTCACAAAGCTCGCAAAAGAACGGAGAAAGGAAATACAGGAAGCCAAAGAGAAGATGGAAGAAGGGAAATAAGAGTTCCTGATTGAATATGAGATAATCCTGGATTCCATATCAGGATTCAGAACAGCCTGTAAAACAGTATCTCTGGCATCTGGATGATAAGGCTTACAGCATACAGTGGCTGATTGATTATCAGGCACTGTTTTTTATTCATAAAAGCCATGCATCAGATACACCAGCCAATAAATCCACGCATATCAAAGGTCGGCCTATAGAAAAGAGCGGCAGGACTTCCAGTCCTATGCCGCTCTTTTACTCCGGTATGCATTTAAGCAGAGAATCCTGATCAGAGTGTCCTGAGAAGAGCTATATGCTCCCTGCTCTTTGAAATCTTCTCTTCAAATTCTGCTTTCTTTGATTTCTCTTTCTCGATTGCCTCTGGCTTAGCATGTGATATGAAGCTCTCATTTGAAAGCTTCTTTTTAGACTGGGCAAGCAGTCCCTGCGTCTTCTCAATCTCTGATGAAAGCTTCCTTATCTCACCTTCCACATCAATCGCATCCCTAACAAAGATAAATGCATCAAAGCCTAATCCATGAGAAGGGAACGCACTTGACACATCCTCACTGCAATCCATGTCTATGACAACATTGCTTGCCCCCATGAATACACCCATCAGAGAAGCCTCTTCCCTGTAGAATGACGAAGCAAAGAAGTCCTTGCCAGGCCTTATCACAACTTTGACTTTCTTCTCTGGACCAATCTGGAGATTTGATCTGACTGCACGCACAAGCTTTATGCCGTCCTGCAGAGCAGCTACAAGTCTCTCAGCATCCTTATCCTCTCTTTCTGCCATATACACAGGATATTCTGCAGAGATCACATCACCCTTATGATTCGGAAGCTTCTGATATATCTCTTCTGTAAGGAATGACAGGAAAGGATGCATAAGCCGCATTGATTCCTCAAGAACATCCATCAGGATTGATACCTGCAGATTCTTCTCATCATCACTGCCATTGAGGAGCCTCTGCTTGGATGCCTCGATATACCAATCACAGAAATCATTCCAGAAGAAGCTATAGATTGTCTGTGCAGCCTCATTGAAATGATATCCATCCATTGCCTGCTTGATTGCTCTTGCTGCATTGTTAAGCTGATTGTATATCCATCTATCCATGGTATTGAGCTGGCTGCGGTTTATTGTCACAAGCTCACGTCCCTCAAGGTTCATAAGGAGGAATCTTGTTGCATTCCAGATCTTATTAGCAAATCTTGATCCAAGCTGGAAAGACTTCATGTCTATAAGAACATCCTGTCCCTGCGCAGCAAGGTAGCAGAGCGTGAATTTCATTGCATCTGCCCCATACTGGTTAATCACCTCGATAGGATCGATGCCGTTTCCAAGGGATTTACTCATCTTTCTCCCCTGGCTATCCCTGACTAGGCCAGTGATCACGATATCCCGGAAAGGAGCCTGACCGAGGAATTCCTCAGAAGCCATTATCATTCTGGAAATCCAGAAGAATATTATATCATATGCACTTACCAGTGTATTAGTCGGGAAGAACCGATCAAGATCAGGTGTCTTATCAGGCCAGCCTAATGTGGAGAACGGCCAGAGCCATGATGAGAACCATGTATCAAGCACATCATTCTCCTGTCTGAGCCTGTCAGAATGGCATTTCGGGCACTCTGTAGGATCCTCTCTGGACACTATCATCTCACCGCACTCCTCGCAGTACCATACAGGAATCCTGTGGCCCCACCACAGCTGCCGTGAAATACACCAGTCCCTTATATTCTCCATCCAGTGAAGATATGTGTTCTCCCATCTCTTTGGATAGAAGACAATATCCCCTTTCCTCCATGCATCTATAGCCTTGTCAGCCATTCCTCGCATACGGACAAACCACTGCTCTGAAAGATACGGCTCAACAACAGTGTGGCATCTATAGCAGTGCCCAACATCATGTGCATGATCAGTTACCTTTGCAAGATAGCCCTGTTCTTTCAGATCTGCTACAACAAGGTCTCTTGCTTCAACAGCCTTGAGACCTCGGTATTTCTCAGGGACATTCTCATTCAACGTGCCATCAGGATTCAGAAGGTTAATCGCTTCCAGACCATGCCTTCTTCCGCACTCCCAGTCATTAGGATCATGCGCAGGAGTTATCTTGACCATTCCTGTCCCAAATTCCATATCAACAAATGAATCTGCGATTATCGGTATATCCTTATCTGTCAGTGGCAGATGAAGCATTTTTCCTACAACGGCCTTATAGCGCTCATCATCAGGATTGACAGCAACAGCAACATCACCGAACATTGTCTCAGGCCTTGTCGTTGCAACAGTTATATATCCTGACCCATCTGCATATGGATACCTGACATCATATAGATGACCAGGCATATTCTCATATTCGACCTCATCATCAGCAAGTGCAGTCCCACACTTCGGGCAATAGTTCACAAGGTAATTGCCTTTATAGATCAACCCACGCTCATACAGAGTCACAAAAGCCTCTCTGACAGCCTTTGATAGTCCTTCATCCATCGTGAACCTCTCGTGCTGCCAATCACAGGAACAGCCCATCTTCTCAAGCTGTGACTTGATTATATCATGGTGCTTTTCCTTTACCTGCCACGTCCTTTCCAGGAATTTCTCACGGCCAAGGTCCTGACGCCTCAAGCCTTCCTTTGCAAGCTGTCTCTCTACAACATTCTGCGTTGCTATTCCTGCATGGTCTGTTCCTGGAACCCAGAGAGTAGGAAGCCCCGTCATTCTCTTATATCTTACTATTATGTCCTGCAGACTGTTGTTAAGAGCATGACCCATATGAAGGATACCAGTGACATTTGGAGGTGGCATAACAACAGAGAAGTGCCCTTCCCCATCATTCTTCGGGCCGAATTCACCCTTTTCTTTCCATTCCTCATAAATCCTATCTTCAAAGTCCTTAGGATTATATGACTTCGCTAGTTCTACTGCCTTCATTATATTCCTCCAAATTCAATTTACGATAATACCAGAAACGACTCTAATTGCCAACAAAGATAGCCATTCATAAGCAGTTTAAGCACTGATCTTATAAACTTTGACTTTGCATGATTCCAAAGCTAAAATCAGATTATGAAAAGAATACTGTTTGCTGCATCCGAGTGTGTCCCATTCGTAAAGACAGGAGGACTGGCAGATGTAATCGGCAGTCTGCCAAAAACCTTCGACAGAAAAGAATATGATATACGTGTCATATTGCCAGACTATCATGCAATAAGCAAATGCTACAGAGATCAGATGGAGGATATCTGCTGCTTTCAGATGGATGATAGAATCTATGTCGGAGTGAAGAGGCTTATATTAGACAGCATCACATATTATTTCATCGATAATGAACAGTATTTCTCTGGAATTGTCCCATACTATGATATGTTCCAGGACCTTGAACGCTTCGCATATTTCTCAAAAGCAGTTCTATCATCGCTTCCGCTCATCGGATTCAGGCCGGATATCATCCATTGCCACGACTGGCAGAGCGCCCTTATCCCAGTCTACCTGAACACACTGTTTCAGGGCAGTCAGTTCTTCCGTGGAATAAGAACAGTCATGACAATCCATAATATCAGATTCCAGGGGACATGGAATACTGGTCATATCAAATGGATCACAGGACTTCCGGACTCATGCTTCCTGCCGGGGCTCCTGGTCAGCCCTTATCAGGACAGACGGTATCCTGCATCCGACTGGAACTGCTCCATGCTGCGTGGCGGAATAGTGTATTCAGATTACATTACAACAGTATCCAGATCCTATGCAGAGGAAATACAGACGCCTGAATTCTCTGATGGGCTTGATGACATCCTGAGATGGAGAAGAGACAGGTTATGGGGAATACTGAATGGCATCGACTACTCCATATGGAACCCTGAAACTGATTCACTAATACCAGAGAAATACAGCATAGGAAGGTTCACGGAAGCAAAAAGGATGAATAAGACGGCCCTGCAGAGGAAGCTGAAACTGAAGGAGGATCCAGAAGCATTCACTATTGCCATGATATCCAGGCTCACAGATCAGAAAGGCCTGGATATAACCAGCATGATAATCGATGAACTATGCAGTATGAATATCAACCTGATAGTATTAGGGACTGGAGAAAGACAATATGAGGATATGCTGCACTATTTCCAGAACAGGTATCCTGACAGGATAAGCGCAAACATCTGCTATGACGAAGAACTTGCACATCAGATATATGCAGGAAGTGATGCTCTTCTTGTCCCGAGTGCATTTGAGCCATGCGGACTGACACAGCTGATAGCACTGAAATATGGCACGGTGCCTATTGTCCATGAAATCGGAGGGCTTAAGGATACAGTTGAACCGTACAACCAGTTCGATGATACCGGAACAGGCTTCACATTCTGCGGTTATTCAGGAGAGAACCTTCTTGACAGGATAAAGCATGCATACTATGTATTCTGCTGCAGGCCTGACTCATGGCAGGCAATTGCAAAGAGAGGAATGGCGCAGGACTGGTCCTGGAAAAGTTCCTCAGATATATACAGAAATCTTTATTCCTTGATGTAATTTCAGGATAAACCCCATGCAGGAGCTATATCAGGATAGGGTCTCCATCATCATACCAGCCGATGATATCAGTTTGTGCCAATCGGCTGGAGTCCCTTAAGTGTTATATTGACATTATAGCCCTTGCCATCAAGATACTGCATTATCTCTTCCAGAGTATAATCATCCAGGCTGCCTTTTCCTGACGACACATACCTTACATTCTGCTGATCTGCAGCAACAGCGAATGAAGGCAGTATGTCATCTGTCTGAGCTGGATTTGATCCGAAGAACATAAAACCGCCGATGAAGATGAATACCACAGCAGCTGCAGCTGTAATCATCGCAGGAAGGCTCATTTCAACTTTACGCCTGATAAAGCTTATCTTCTTCCCCTTTCTGAAGTACTTATCATCAAGAGTGCTGAATATGACATCCTTCTTTCTATCAAGAAGCTTATCGGAAGTCCTAGTGCTTCTGATCAGATCATCAAGACCTCTCATATCAGCAAGCTGCTTGCGGCAGGCTGCGCAATGCTCCAGATGCTCCTGGACCTGTGTCTTATATGGTTCTTTAAGCTCATTGTCCAGATATGCAGACAACATCTGACTATCAATACACATCTTTGTCCTCCGACGTAAGCAGTTCCTCAAGCTTTTTCCGGGCTCTATGGACTCTTACCTTCACATTCGTCTCAGAAATGCCAAGCACTTTACCTATTGACTTGTAATCCAGCCCGGAAAACTCCTTCAGCTGGATCACCAGTCTGAGATTCTCAGGAAGCTGATTGATAGCAAGCCGGACTTCCCTTTTGCTCTCTTCCTCTATCACACTCTTCATCCCATCCTTATCAGTAGAGACAGAAGAGGGCATCTTCCTTATCTTCTCGACCATCTGGATCTCACGCTTGTTACGCCTAATATGATTCAATGCAAGATTCTTCGCAACTCTGAGAAGCCAGTACCTTGCATCATCCTCGCTAGGGAATGTCATATTCTTGACATAGAACCTTTCAAACGTTTCCTGAGTGAGATCCTCAGCAATCTCAAGATTGTATACGATGTGCTGAATCACCTGCATTATCAGATGATAATCCGCCTCGTACACAGCCCTGAAATCATCGCGGTCAGTACTCTTTATTTCCATAACTTTAACAACTATCCTCTAAAATGGTTACAGATTTTTGCTTTTTTCCAGCACAGGGCCATTCGGTGTGTCTTTCACTATATAGCCTCTGGACAGAAGCTCTTCTCTTATTTTATCTGCACGGGCAAAATCTTTTGCCTTCTTTGCTTCAGAACGTTCCCTTACAAGATCCCATTCAGCATCGCTGCCGACAGTCTCTTCCTTCTTTGCCTGTACCTTATCCAGATCAAGGCCAAGTATGCGGTCCATCTTATAAGAGGCTGCAAGCTTATCTCCATCAGGTACATCAGGATCCTTTAAAAGCATATGCAGCTGCGAGAGAGCCTCTGGACATTTAAGATCATTTGCCATTGCATCTTCAAACGAGTCAACATACTTCTTAGCAGCATCACCGTATTCCGCAGAAGGCTTGGTTCTGCTTTTTAGCTCTGCTATCCTTGCATTGATTCCTTCCCGTGCGGATTTCGCATGGTTCATTGCCTCATATGAGAACTTAAGCTGGCTCCGGTAATGTCCTGTAAGACAGAAATACCTATAATCAAGCGGATCATAACCATGATCAACAAGAACGGACAGTGTAAGGAACTCTCCTGTAGACTTGCTCATCTTGCCTTTATCATTCAGAAGGAATTCGCCATGGCACCAGTAATCAACCCATTTCTTGCCTGTGGCTGCCTCGCTCTGTGCAATCTCATTCGTATGATGCACTGGAATTGCATCTATTCCTCCACAGTGTATGTCAAAATGCTCTCCCAGGTATTTCATTGACATAGCAGAGCATTCAATATGCCAGCCAGGATATCCTCTGCCCCAAGGGCTATCCCACATCATCGCCTGCTCTCCGAATTTAGAATTCGTGAACCAGAGCACAAAATCCTTAGGATTCCTCTTATTTGAGTCAACCTCGATTCTTGCACCGCTTCTCAGGTCATCCAGATTAAGCTTAGCCAGCTTTCCATAGTCATCTATGGAATCGATCGAGAAATACACATTGCCGCCTGATATATATGTATGCCCGCCATCTTCAAGCCTCTTGATCAGCTTGATCATATCTTCTATATGATCAGTCGCCTTACAGACAATAGATGGCCTTTCTATGTTGAGCGCTTTCGTATCCTTAAAGAAAGCATCTGTGTAGAAAGCTGCGATATCCCACACTGACATGCCGGTCTCACGGCTTCTCTTACCTAGCTTATCCTCTCCGTCATCTCCATCTCCTGTAAGATGGCCGACATCTGTTATATTCATGCAATGAGTGACTTTATATCCGTTTTCCTCAAGTGTCCTCCGAAGGATATCCTCGAATATGAAAGTCCTGAGATTTCCGATATGTGCATAGTTATATACTGTCGGGCCACAGCAGTACATGGAAGCCTTCCCTTCTCTTATAGGAACGAATTCCTCAACCCTGCGGTCCATAGTATTATATATTCTCATAATAATCCCTCCCGAGATTTTCCAATGGTAAGGTTTTAGCCTTTCAATTTCAACATCAGATGAATCAAAGTCATCTTTTATATAGTATAATATAATGTATATGGAAAAGCTAAGCGGTTATCTCAGGGATCTCATATGCCTGCGGGAGAATCATCCACTGAATAAGGAGAGCATGCTCAGGATTGGAGGGAATGCTGTCTTCTATGCTGAGCCAAGAGATCTGAATGAATGCACTGAGGTGCTTGAATCAGCATACAGGCGCAATCTTGGGATAGCAGTGATAGGCTACGGGACTCATACACTGATCAGTGATGATGGATTCAACGGCCTGATACTATCAACAAGGAGCATGAAAAGCATAACACTGAAAGGAGGCCTGATCATTGCCTATGCAGGAGAGACGCTTGACAATATAATCAACAAATCGATTGAGCATCATCTAATAGGGCTGGAAAAGCTTGCTGGCATACCAGGCACACTCGGTGGCGCAC
>CAKQTF010000016.1 GCA_934276695.1 uncultured Spirochaetales bacterium | reverse complement strand
TTGCTGAAGAATCTTTCAGAGAGATCAAAATTCTCGATAGAGAACTCCTGGTAGAAGAAATTCTCAGAAAGGACATCAACAGCAACACTTGCCATAGTGCCTACAGGGCCACCGCTGTTATGAGGAGCGAAAAGAAGCCCATACAGCTCTGCATTGCTGGCCATCTTCCTTGTCTCAAGGATTCCGCCGCAGTGCGACAGATCAGGCTGCACTATAGAATAGAAGCCCTCTTCATTTATTGCCTTATGCTGGAATCTCGTGAAATATCTCTCACCGGCAGCTATAGGGACATTCGATTTTAATGCAAGCTTCCTGTATCCAGTGAAGTTATCCGGATGCATCGGCTCCTCAAGAAAGCCCGGATTGTACTTTTCTGATCTGATTGCATAGCGCAGCGCCCCATCATATGAAAGAGAGCCATGAAGCTCGAGGAAGAGATCAATATCATCCCCTACGGCTTCCCTTACAGCACGCAGGCACTCAATGCCCTGATCAACCTTCTCATTTTCATTCCTCCACTCAGAGTGGGCTTTGAATGGATCCCATTTGAGAGCACGGAATCCCATTGCGACTGTCTTCCTGGCAGCCTCTGCATACTCATCAACAGTGTGGGCATCCATGAACCATGTGTTAGCATACAGAGGGATCTCATCCCTCAGCTTTCCGCCAAGCATATTGTATACAGGAACACCAAGGCGCTGGCCAATGATATCCCACAGAGCCATCTCAACGCCGGATATAGCACTGTTGAACACAGCTCCGTTCCTCCAGGCGTCCCTTATGAATGCAGTCTCAAAGAACTTCTCAATATCGAATGGGGATTTACCGACGATTATAGGCTTTATATGCTCAAGGACTGCGGCCTTGACAGCCATCTCCTTGTTTCTTATTGTTGCTTCACCTATTCCCGTTATACCCTCATCCGTATCGACTTTTACGAATATGATATTCCTCCATACGGAGTAATGCATATAGACATTCACATCTGTGACTTTCATAAAAATGTTTCTCCTATTTATCAGGAACAACCTTGTCAACCGTTGTCCGGATATGCTTTATCATCGCATTCTCGGCCTCTTCCGGCAGACGGGCCTTCATCTTCTCCACGATACTGCGATGCTCTCTGCTGCCGTGCTTTCTCCTATCCATATCAACAAGTGCGCTTTCCCTTACAGAAAGGTCATATGAGATAAGCTGCTCAATCAGCGTATACAGATACTGATTCCTGGCTATCTCCCTTATCTTCCTATGGAATTTCGTATTAGTGGCAACAAGGGCATCTATATCCTCTCTTGCTATAGCCGCATCACCTTCATCAAGAATGCTGTCAAGCTCATCAAGCTCATCATCGCTTGCACACCTTGCAGCTATATTCACAGCTGCACCCTCAAGTGCAGACCTGATTATTGCTGTGTTCTTGAGGCTTGTGACTGCGATATCAGAAACAATGGTCCCAGAGCGTGGCTTAGTCTGGAGAAGACCTTCAGCCTGAAGGATCTTGAATGCCTCCTTGACAGGTGTACCGCTCACACCGAGCATGGTGCTTATCCTGCTGACTGAGATCTTCTCCCCGCTCTTGAATTCACCAGACATAATGCTTTTCCTGATTATATTCGCAAGCTGTGCTGATAATGGCAATGCGACTTCTACTTTATTCACTTCTATCCCCCATATGGCATAATCTGATCACTGTTTCACACTTCCGCTTGTCAGACCGGCAAAGAAGAAGTTCTGACAGAATAAGAATACCAAGATAAGAGGGATGCTTGCTAGTAAGCTTGCAGCCATCATGTCATTCCAGTTTATCATTGTATCATCTATCATCTGGCCGATTCCAACAGAGACCGTCTTCATATTCTCCGTCGTTGTCAGCGTCATTGCAAACTGGAATTCATTCCAGCTGTTGATGAATGCATAGATTGCCGTGCTCGCCAGCCCCGGCAGGCTGAGCGGAAGGTCTATGCGCAGGAACGAGCCCCACTTATTAAGGCCATCAATAGCAGCTGCAGCATCAAGATCCTTCGGAATGGTCTCAAAATAACTATACATAAGCCAGGTGCAGAGCGGCGTCTGGAAGGATATATAGACTATGATCAGGCCAAGATATGTATTGATCAGGCCATAAAGCCTCAGGATCCTGAAATACGGGATCAGCATTATAACCGATGGGAACATCTGGGTGACAAGCACGAAACCTAGGAATGCTCCCCTGCCTCTGAACTCAAACCTTGATGCTCCATATCCGGCCAGAGATGATACAGCAAGCGTGAACAGTGTGGATAAAACCACTGTAATCACACTGTTCCTGAAGAAATCAAGGAAATTATAGTTCCTTATCACATTGGAATATGCTTCCAGTGTGAATCTCTTCGGCCAGAGAGTCGGCGGGATGCTGAATGTCTCTGATGCCGGCTTGAATGATGTTGCAATCATCCAGTATACCGGGACAAGGACACTAATACAGCCAAGAATGATAATAATCAGCGATATCACTGGAATTCTCTTTTTTGTCATTCTGCTCACCTTTTATTTCTCTGAAGCTGCTTCTGCAGCACAGTCAGGAATATGATTATCACGAATACGAACACAGCCCTTGTTGAAGACTCCCCGAAGCGCATATATTCGAACCCTGTCTTATAGATGTCAATGCTGACCACCTGAGTCGCATCAACAGGCCCGCCCTTCGTAAGATTCCAGATGATCGTGAAATGCTTGAAGCACCACATGATCTCCATCATCACTGTTGTTGAGAGAACAGGCATTATCCCAGGAAGCGTGACATGCTGGAACTTCCTGAATGCATTGCAGCCATCCAGCTCTGCTGCCTCATAAAGATCCTTGCTTATCGTCTGATGGGCAGCTAAGAGCATGACCATCATGAAAGGAAAGCCCTTCCATATGCTGACGACTATTACAGCTCCCATTGCCGTGGATGTGCTGCTCAGCCATTCAACAGGATGATCTATAAGCCTGAGAGACTGCAGGATATGGTTGATCAGACCATAATTCGTGTTATAAAGCCACTTCCACAGAAGGCCTATGACAACATCCGGGAAAAACCATGGAAGCACCAGTATGGACCTGAAAAGCCGCTTGCATGGCATTCTGTCATTGACAAGTATCGTCGAGAACATGAGAGCAAGCAGCGTACGCCCTGCTACTGTCAGCACAGTGAACACCAGGGTCTTCCACAGTGACGAATAGAATGTCGGATCCTTTATCAGGCGGCCATAGTATTTGAGTCCCACAAAGCTGAACCGGCTTACAAGGTTTGTATCAAAGAAGCTTATTACAATACCGTAAATCAATGGATATAAAACCATCAGGATCAGAACAAGAAAGGCAGGAAGCGAGAACACATTCCCGATCCAGTTCTGAGCAAGATAGCCATTCCCCTTTCTTCTAGCCATCTAGATGACCTCCTTTAATCTGGCATCTGCTGCTTTCTGCAGCAGATGCATCCCAATATGCTTTAGGTATTGTCTGAAATGATCTTCTCAATATTCTTCCTGCATGCCGCGACCTCTGAGGCAACATCAAGAGACGGATTGAGGATAAGCTTCTGGTATGTCTTTCCAAGCTCCGTCTTGACTTCAGAATAGAATGGAGCATTAGGAGGGGTGACCATGTGCTCTGCAGCATCGCTGAAGCCGCGGAACAGATCAGACTTAAGGTATTCAGACTGCTCTGCAAGCCCTTCAAGAACAGGCATGCGTCCTGTGACTTCAACAAAATTCAGCGCATTATCCTTGCTTGCTAAGAACTTAACAAGCTCCACAGCTGCTTCCTTGTGCTTGCTATCAGGATTGAGGCCCCATCCTATTGTCCCGACTGGAGTGTATGATGTCTTCACTTTCGGCATCTCAACTGAGCCGATCTTCCCCTTGAGGTCCGGATTGGCATTGAATATCTTACCGACTGAGTTTGAACCAGCGATAAGCATGCCGATCTGCTCCATTGCCATGAGATTCACATTCTCATTGAAGCTGTTCTCAAGGCATCCTGCAGGGACGACATTATAAACAGTCTTAAGGTTACGGAAATATTCAAAGGCAGCAATGCTCTCCGGCGTCCCGACCTCTGTATGCCATGCACCGTTCTCATAGAATAGCTCACGGGCTCCGAATGCCCTGTGAATCATGATGAACCTTATCGCACCTGAGTCATCATTCGTGCCGATAAGCCCGAACCCATACCTGTCTATGATTCCATCACCATTTGTGTCTGCTGTAAGCATCTTAGCAATCTCAAGCATCTCATCAAGGGTCTTCGGTGGCTCCACGCCAAGCTCTGCAAGCCAGTCTGTGCGGTATAGAAGCGCATTAGGAGATGAGTAGAAAGGATACATTACAAGCTTTCCATTGATCGTAGTCACGCCTTCAACGCCCTTGGAGAGCGCATTGATCTCATCCGCTGTCAGATACTTGCTGAAATCCTCGCATATGCCCATATCCTCGAATTTGCCGATTGTCGATTCTGATGCCACATAAAGATCCGGAAGAGCCCCGGCAGCTGCAAGCGTTGTCACCTTCTGCAGCGATGAATTGAATGTGATTCCGCTTGATTCTATCTTGATATTCGGATGAAGCCTTTCGAATTCCGCATACATCTCCTCTACAAGCGGGCCTTCAGGCTTCTGTGTGACAGCAGAGCTGAGCACTGTCAGTATTATTGTCTCTTCAGCAGCTGAAGATCCGGAAACAGGCTTCTCTGCGCTTCCATTAGCGAATGCAGGCATGCATAGGAGCATGGCCAACAGCACAGCAACGATTGTCCTCTTTTTCATATAGATTCTCCTTTTGTGAAATCTGGTATCTCAGATTTCATATTTGAAATATATCATGGATTTCAGATCTTGCAAGTAAAATCCAGCAAAAGAACACAATCAGGCTGAAACTGCCATTATTGCTGATAACATTAGGAATTACAGCAGCACAAGCGTATCTGCTGCATAATAAGTCATTAACATGCATGAAATGAGAAGAGGAAGGATGAACACAGAATGATGTGCTCATCTCTTCCTCTCTTTCCTGCTTATCAATAGCCTTAGAGGCAGGAATTCTCCTAGCAGTTCTCTGTCAGAGTGAATACAGTCTCTGTCTCATACCTGACACCTGGAGTCAGGTAGCATGATTTGAAATCAGGCCTGTTAGGGAAATCAGGATAGAATTCAGATTCAAGGCAGAATGCCATATGAGGGCCCATCTCGCTTCCGCCCTTGCCTACCATGCCCTGGTTAAGTGTCCCTGATGTATAGAGCTGGACAGCAGGAAGATCTGTCTTCATGGTCAGAGTCAGGCTTCCATTCGTGACTGAAACGCATCCATCACCGTCGAGTATGAAGCAGTGATCATATGTGCCATCCCTTCTCTCTCCGATCCTGTGCGGTGTTGTGAAATCAAAATCAGTGCCTGCTGTGCTCCTTATCTCTGTAGGGATGAGCTCAGAATCAACATCAATGTAGTGCATAGACGGCATAGTCAGCACATGGTCTCTTATATCACCAGTGGAATCCAGATTGAAGAATGCATGGTTTGTGAGATTAACTGGGCATTTCTTATCACCGATTATGCTGTAATGGATCCTAAGATCACCTTTATCTGAAAGCGAGTACGTCACTTCTGCATCCTGGTTTCCAGGAAAGCCATATCCTTCTGGTGAATGCAGAGCCAGCGTGACAGAGTCTTCCTTTACGGATACAGCCTTCCATTTCTGCCATCCGAAATTGCGGGAGCCTGAATGGAGGCTGTTATTGCCATTGTTCTTCTCTGCCTGGTACGCTATGCCATCCACTGTGTATTTAGCATCCTTGATCCTATTTGCAAATGGACCGACGACCTGAGAGAAATATCCCCTGGTCCTCTCATTCATGCTCTTATCCCCGAACTGCAGGATTATGTCTCTGCCATCAATGCTGAAGCTGTATAGAACAGCTCCCTGATCAAGAATCACAGCACTGTAACGTCCTGCCTTTATCTGATATTCATTCATATAATCCTCCCAGCGAATCAGAATAGCTTCTCCATTTCTGATAGGCCTTAATGTATTCAGTGTTCTTATCTAAGGCCGGCAATGCCTCCTTACTGTCATCAAATTCTATATACTCATCCGCTATATCAGCAATATCCTTATGCTCAAGGACAGAAAGGACCTGAAGCACACCTCCGAACGCCGCAGCTTCCTTAACTGATGGGACACGGACCCTGAGCCCGGTGAGATCTGCGATAATGCTTCTCCAGATACTGCTCTTTGAGCCTCCGCCTGTCAGCGATATCTCCCCGGCCCTGAACCCTGATTCCCTGAACGCCTCAATGCCTAGAAGGAATTCAAAGCTGACACCTTCAAGCGCAGCCCTTGCGATATTCGCCTTCCTCACATTTGACATATTCATACCTGCAAGCACGCCCTCTCCTCTTGGATAATTAGGAACCCTCTCCCCATTGAAGAAAGGAAGCATTACAAGGCCTTCTGAACCGATTGGAGCTGTTGCTGCAAGCTCATCAAAGCTGCTGACAGACAGCTCCATCAGATTCCTCATAAGCTCGGATGCGACTGTGCAGTTCATAGTGCAGAGAAGAGGAAGATATCCACCGGATGATGATGCGAAGCCTGCAAGCCTGCATTTCCTATCCACAACAGGTGTCTCAGAGAAGGCAAAAAGAGTCCCGGACGTTCCAAGGCTCATCGTAAGCCTTCCTTCTCTCACAGTGCCTGTGCCTATTGCACTCATCATATTGTCGCCGCCGCCTGCTGAGACTGCGACATCATATCCAAGCCCAAGCATATCTGCAGCTTCCCTTCGGACATAGCCTGCAAGACCTTTTGAATCAGAGACATCAGGAAGCCTGCTGATCAGATCAGGGCTTATGAGGCTGCATAGCTCATCATCCCAGCAGTTCTTATAGATGTTGTACAGAGCTGTGCCTGAGGCGTCTCCTCTTTCCATGGTCACGCTTCCGGTAAGCCAGTAGTTTATGTAATCATGAGGCAGCATGACATGGGCCATCCTGGCATAGAGCTCAGGGCTATTCTTCCGGAATGCAAGGATCTTGCTTGCTGTGTATCCTGGAAGGATCGCATTGCCGACATTCCCGATCAGCCTGTCCCTGCCGCCATACGCTGCAGTGAGCTCATCGCATTCTGAAGCTGTTGATGTGTCGCACCAGAGCTTGACAGGAGCAAGCACAGTCCCATCTGATGAGAGAGGTACAAAGCCATGCTGCTGTCCTGATACTCCTATGCCCTTTATGCTCTTCCTTATATCCAGGGGGATTGCTGCAAAGCATGCGCATAGGCCTTCTATCCACCACTCAGCCATCTGCTCCCTGCTCCCATCATCCCTGGAGATCAGGCGAAACGGGTGGGAGGCTGAGGCAAGCTCCTTTCTCTTTTCACTGTCATAGACAATCAGCTTCACTGACTGAGTACCGAAATCAAGCCCTGCTGCAATCATATATCATCCCTCATCTATATTCTCTTTTATCCTGACTATCTGATTGATGAAGAGGCTATCCGGCCTCCTGCCATCAATGAAGTAATCCTGCATTCTCTTGACAGCCTCGTATCCCTGCCTGCATGGCTCCTGCGATACAGTCCAGAGTATCCTGCCATTCCTTATCCCTTCCCTGACATCATCAATGACATCAGATGCGAAGACAGAAACACGCCTGTCTCCTATTGCACGGAGCGCGCCTGCAGCGCCTCCTGTTGATATGAAGACTGTGTTTATATCAGGATGTGCGGCAAATGCATCCCTCACAAGCTGCTCTGCCCTCTCATTGCTATCCTCAGTGAACACCTCTGCCTTGATATCATAATCAACGCCACGCGCATCAAGGCCTGAGATGAACCCTCTGACTATATCCCTATGGCCCTTCATTGAATCAGAGCCTGAAAGGATCAGGATAGCAGGCTTATCCATGCCAAGGATTGCAAGAAGCCCGGCATTGATCTCTCCCTTCCTGAAATAATCCGGCCCTACATAATAGAGAAGGGATGGAATGGACAGGTTTGAATTGAGAGCCGCAACTGGGATCTGAAGCGTTTCCAGATATGCATTCACAGCATCTGAATCAGGCACAGTCAGTATAAGCGCATCAACACCGCTTTCACAGAGCTCTCTGATTGCATTGAGGTTCTCATCGCTCCCGAACCCCCTGACACGCTGGAATACAAGCTCAAATCCTGATCCGGATACCTCTCTCCAGGCACTCTGCATGCCTTTCTCAACATCGATGAAGAACCTGTTCTCGTTTGACTGCATCACTATGCCTATCCGGCGGGATTTCTTGGCAGATGCCAGTATCCTTCCCGCCTTATTAGGCCTGTAATCAAGCGTCTCTATCGCAGCTCTGACAGCCTTCTCCATATCAGGAGCTACCCGTCCTCTGTTATGGATGACCCTGTCAACCGTTCCTCTCGATGCACCTGAGATTTCTGCTATCTCCTTTATGGTTGCCATTAAAACGGGCACTCCCCATTATAGAGATCACCGCTTTTTCTGTTGAATGACACATCCTTTACCCCAAGATAATCAAAGAGTGAATAGAGTGCCCTTCCTATATGGGAGAAGGCAACAGCCCCATGATGCGGGAAGTGCTTTGCAATCAGGACGTGGCGGTAGAATCTTGCCATCTCAGGAACAGCGATTATGCCTATTCCTCCGAAGCTTCTTGTGCTTACAGGAAGAACTTCACCTTCTGCGACATAGGCTTCAAGTGTTGAATCAGCATTTGAGTGAAGCCTGAACAGTGTTATATCACCAGGGCGCAGATCCCCTTCAAGAGTCCCTCTTGTGAAATCAGGCTTTCCGCCGTTCTCAAGCAGCCTGTTCTGTATTATCTGGTAATTGACAGCTCCGCATGAGAGGCAGGAAAGAGGTGTATTGCCGCAGTGGAATCCCATGAAGAGATCATTGTTGGCATAGCTGAAACGCCCCTCTATATCCTTCTTATACATATCTGCAGGAACTGTGTTGTTTATATCCAGAAGCGTCACAGGCGCAGCTGTCAGACAGCTTGCGATATATTCTGAAAGCGCCCCATAGATATCCACCTCGCATGCAACAGGAATGCCACGGCTGGCCAGGCGGCTATTGACATAGCATGGTTCGAAGCCGAAGGCCTCTGGGAATGCAGGCCAGCACTTATCAGCAAAAGCAACATACTTCCTTGCACCCTTATGCGCTTCCATCCAGTCAAGCAGAGTGATCTCAAACTGCGCCATGCGCGGAAGGAGGTCTGGATATGTATTTCCCTTTACCCCAAGCTCCCTTGCCATATCAGATGCAACATCAGCAATCCGCGGATCATCCTTATGGGCCTTATATGACACAAGAAGGTCCAGCTCGCTGTTCTCCTCAATCTCAACGCCAAGATCATAAAGGGCCTTTATCGGTGCATTGCATGCAAAGAAGTCCTGAGGCCTCGGGCCGAATGTTATGATTTTCAGATTCCTGAGTCCTATGATCGCCCTTGCAACAGGGATAAAATCCAGGATCATATCTGCAACTTCATCTGCAGTGCCTACAGGGTATTCCGGAATGTATGCAGGAATCTTCCTCAGCCCGAGATTATATGAGCAGTTGAGCATGCCGCAGTATGCATCGCCTCTGCCATTGATAAGGTTATCGCCAGTCTCCTCAGCAGCCGCTGCGAACATCACAGGCCCGGAGAAAGCTGAGGCTATAAGAGTCTCT
The DNA here is from genome assembly GCA_934276695.1 of uncultured Spirochaetales bacterium. Lineage (GTDB taxonomy): Bacteria > Spirochaetota > Spirochaetia > Sphaerochaetales > Sphaerochaetaceae > Ornithospirochaeta. Next base: position 2,726 of record CAKQTF010000016.1, on the reverse strand, counting down.
GGAGTCTCTGGACCGAAATTCCCAAGGAATACTACAAGCGCATCAGCTCCGTTATCCTCTGCATAGTGCACAGACTCAATCGCCTGTCTCTAATTCTCAACAGAGAATGGGATCTCCACAATCTGCTGGCCTTTTTCCCTTAATGCCTCAACGACAGCCTTTCTGCGTGTCTCTGAAAGCACTGCAGGAAAGCAGTCCCTGCTGACACCTATTATCGCAAGTCTGACTTCAGGTATGTTATTCATTGTTGTTCTCCTATTATGTGCTCGTGCACACTATTATTTTCCAATGTTCTTACAATATCGTCAATCATAAAATCATCTCTGGCCGTAATAAGCATCAGCACCATGCTTTCTTGAGTAGTGCTTCTCAATAAGATAGTCAGGAGCAGATTGCACTGAGGCAGCATGCAGCTCTGTGAAAGTTGCCATTCTTGCAACCTCCTCAAGCACGGCTGCGTTATGGACAGCCTCCTCTGGATCACTCCCCCATGCAAATGGGCCATGGCATGAGCAGAGGACAGCAGGCACTGCAGCATAGTCAAGATCACTGAATCTCTCTATGATTGCAACTCCTGTATTACGCTCATAGCTGCAGAGCTCCTCCTTTCTGAGCATCCTTGCAAGCGGGACAGGCCCTCTGAAGTAATCTGCATGGGTCGTCCCATAGCATGGGATCTCACGGCATGCCTGAGCCCAGCTTGTGGCATAAGGCGAATGTGTATGCACAATGCCGCCTACATCAGGCCAGGACTTATAAAGCTCAATATGCGTTGGAGTATCACTGGAAGGACGGAGACTGCCTTCTACTATGTCCCCATCAAGATCCAGGACTACAAGGCTATCCTCAGTAAGCTCATCGTAGCTCACGCCGCTCGGTTTGATTACGATAAGGCCCTTATCCCTGTCGATTCCGCTTACATTGCCCCATGTGAATGTGACAAGACCGTATTCAGGAAGCATCTTGTTTGCCCTGAGTACTCTTCTTTTAAGTTCTTCAAGCATATCAGTCCCCCAGAAGCTCAGCAGCAAGCCTTTCTGCGGCAAGCCCGCTTACGTACCTCTTATAGAATGAATCAAAGCCATCAGAGCTCGCTGCATCAGGCTCAATGCATCTGCATTCAAGCGAGCTGAATACCTTCTCATCAAGATATGATGGCAGATCCATATCAGCACTGCCAAGATAATCGGCAAGCAGTGCCATGCCCCAGGCCCCGCCTTCACCGGCAGTTGATAGCGCATACACAGGGCATCTGAGTGCCGCTGCAACAGCCTTCAGTCCCTCATCACCTGTCTTGAAGTATCCTCCATGGCATGTGATCCTGTCCGCTCTGATATGCTCCTTCTCTGAAAGGATATCAAGCCCAGACTTCATCGCAGCAATAGCAGAATACATCTCCTGCTTCATGAAATCAGGAAGATTCAATGATGATGACGTGCCTCTTATGAACATCGGAATACCCTTCTGGCAGCCGGATATAGGCTCCCCTGCCTGATAGTTATAGCTGACAAGGCCTCCTGCATCAGCACTGCCGCGCCCTGCCTCCCCGATAAGCCTGCCATAGAGCTCTTCCTTATCAGCATTTACACCGAATAAGGAAAGAACCTCTCCGAAGAGGCCTATCCAGCAGTCAAGATCCCCTGTGCAGTTGTTTGTATGGGCCATCGCGACAGGACAGCCATCAGGAGTCGTCACCAGATCAAGCTCCTTATAAGGACGAGAGAGCGGATTCTCTAGGACAATCATCGCAAATGCGCTTGTACCTGCGCTTATATTGCCAGTCCGGGGCCTGACTGAGTCCGTAGCAACCATCCCTGTGCCAGCATCGCCTTCCGGAGGACAGAGAGGGATTCCAGATCCGAGGTCCCCTTCCGCGTCAAGGAGCAAAGCACCATCCTCTGTCAGGCATCCGGCATTCTCCCCAGCTAAGAGCACTGACGGAAACAGGCTCCTTACATCATAATCATAGCTCTTCAGGAAGATGGCGGCAGCCTCATCATCATACCCCTTCTTACGCCTGTCCACAGGGAACATGCCTGATGCATCGCCTATCCCCGCTACCTTCACTCCTGTCAGAAGATAATGGACATATGATGCAAGCGTCATTACATATGAGATATCATCAAGATAAGGGGCTGAATGCCTGATATCATAGAGAAGATGGCTTACTGTCCATCTCTCTGGAACCGGATATGACAGCAGCTCTGTCAGCTCTTCGGATTCTGAGAATGTGACCGTATTGCGCCATGTCCTGAACGGAGTCAGCAGGCGTCCATCGTCTGCGAATGCCATATATCCGTGCATCATCGCGCTTATCCCTATCGCCTTAAGCCTTTTCACGACAATGCCGTACCGCATCATGACATCAGCCTTAAGGCTTCCATAGCATGATGCGAGGCCGTTCTTTATGTCATCAATGGAATATGTCCAGATCCCGTTCTCGTATCTGTTCTCCCATTCATGCACACCGTATGCAATCGGATGCCTTTCCTCATCTATGAGGATAGCCTTGATCCTCGTTGACCCGAATTCAATCCCAAGACAGCAAAGCCCATTTGCTATAGAATCATATGCACCCATAAGAACCCCACAATGTGCCCGAGCACATTGCAATTGTCCAATGAACATGATGCCAAGTCAAGAAAAAAGGGAGCTGTTTCATAATTGAATGGAAAAATTATGAGGTAGCTCCATTTTTCTTTGTTCAGCGTAAAGATAGGCTATGG
>CAKQTF010000015.1 GCA_934276695.1 uncultured Spirochaetales bacterium | reverse complement strand
CCTCCTTTCATATCAAGTCTCGGAAAATCCGGAATCATGATACTAGAGACCTACCGCCCACCATTTATGGCAGTGCCAGATTTATCGTAGCATATGTACATGGTATAAGCTAGACAGCTCTTATCATATTACTAAGCGCCAATATCGAGAGAGCAGTTATGCCAGCTATCAGATCCAGCGCAGATTCACGAAATGACTACAATGGTATTTCATCTCTCTGCCACACTTGCAATGAACCAGTTTTCATCACAAAAAACGGAAAGTGAGATCTTACCGTTGCCAGCCATCCTGTGGATTCTGCAGAGGAAAGGCTCAGTCATCTTTCCCAGAATCCAGAAATCCACCAGCTTGTAAATGCCCCTGTATTATGAGAATTGGGAATCTGGTTTCCACTGTCAGTAAAATACCGAAGCCCTACAGAGCCTATATAAATTTGAAAAACGAAAATCCTGTTTCCGATGCACTATTTCATAGATATATTTCTATAGAAAAGCAGATCTCATCTGATCTGTTTTCATAGGAGGTACTAAATGAGTTTTAAGAAAATCACAGTTGCTGGCGGTGGGGTTCTGGGCAGCCAGATTGCATTCCAGACAGCTTTTAAAGGCTTTGATGTTACGATCTGGGCAAGATCTGAGGCATCAAGGGAAAGGACTCAGGAAAAGCTTGATAACCTCTACAAGACCTATCTGGAAGAAGTCGCAGCATTGGAGCCGATTATCGGTACTGATGCCAAGCATTCAGAAGGAATACTGAAGGATTTAAAGAATGCAACGAAAGATGACATCAGGGTTTTGAGAGCAAATGTTGAAAAAGCAAAGGCATCACTGAAAATAGAGACTGATCTCGCAAAGGCTGTTAAAGATGCGGACTTTGTAATTGAATCTGTAGCAGAGAACAAAGACCAGAAGATTGAATTCTACAAAATGCTTGCTCCGCTTCTTGACGAGAAGACAATCCTTGCTACCAATTCATCCTCTATGATTCCAAGCATGTTTGCTGATTACACAGGACGCCCGGAAAAGTATCTTGCGCTTCACTTTGCAAACCGTATCTGGAAGAAGAATCCTGCAGAGATCATGGTTCAGGCAAAGACTGATCCGAAGTATCCAGAAGAAGTCCGTGAATTCGCTCTTGCTATTGGCATGGTTCCAATCATGGTAAGAAAGGAAGTCCCTGGCTATGTAATGAACTCCCTGCTCATCCCATTCCTGATGGCAGCTATGGGACTTCTGGCAAACGGTGTATCAGACGCAGCAACAATTGATACTGACTGGAAACTTACAATGAATGCGCCAATCGGCCCATTTGAGGAACTTGACTACATAGGTGTTGCAACAGCATACAATGTTGTTAAGAATAACCCGGCAAGCAAGGATGCAGATTCAACAATGGGGAAGATCCTCGCTATGCTCCAGAAGATGATGGATGAAGGCAGAACAGGCATTGCAGCAGGTGAAGGTTTCTATAAGTATAACTGACCAGAGGAAACCTTGAATAAAGAGGCTATTCCATAGCCATAATCTGAATGATATACCCCCTCTTGCTTGGCTAAAAAACAGCATTAGGGGGGGTAATGAAAGTTAAAGATGAAAATCCCCGGAAGCCAGCTCATCAGAGAACTAAGCGGCGGATCCTATTTATATGGCCCTTTACTGTCTGTCACCCTGAATGGCTTTCATGATAATATCCTCTGGCACACCAAGCTTTCTGAGATCAGCTGCCATCTCATTCTTACCCTCAATTCTTCCTTCTGCCCTGCCTTCTATTTTGCCGGAAGCTTTCCCATCGGCTATTCCTTCCTGCCTTCCGAGCCGCAGCAGGTTCTCCAGTGTGTATTCCATATCATATCTCTCCTTCATATCCTTAAGTGTGCTCTCATATAGCTCCAGCCCTGCATCCTCAGCCTCGAGAGATCCCCCTCTCTCATATGGCTGAATCCACCTGCATCATTCTGCACCTCGACTGCCATCTTTGAACCATCCTCGCTCTCAGCATAGCAGTCAGACACAATCTCCTTATAGCCGGCTGAGACCATGCGCTTCCGGACCTCTGTGCGCACTATCCTCCGTACTGCGATTCCAGCCTTGCAGAATACCCGGCCGACTATATCCTATTATCTCCGGCCTTGAATATGCAGCAGCGGCAAAAAGCCCATCATCAACCTTGCATTGCTGCTGCTTTGCCACTCTTTTCAGCATCTCCCTGCTGTCCATCTTCTTTTCCATCCGCTTTATATATCGGAAAATCTGCATTTTCAGTCATAGGATCAGAAAGCGATGATGAATCATTGATATGGCTTAAAACAGGTGCAGAATGCATAAAAAATCCCTCAATCTGAAAACTGCTACAGAAAGAGGGATCCAATTATTTTAAGATAGGATGTATATTATTCCACCTCGCCTTTCACAGAGGCATTCATCTCTTCCTCTTTCGGAGAGATGAAGAGCATCTTCATCAGAGATGCAATCATAAGTATCACAAGAATCGCAATGATGCTTCCGAGTGCGACTACCATATACCTGACGCCATCATTGCCCTTTGCGCCTGATGCATATGCCATCAAAAGGAATGAGAGAAGCCCTATTGCAGCACCCCAGACAATCTTAAGCCTTGCCGGAGCCTCATCTCCGATCCTCTTCCCCTTCATGCACAGGGCAGAAAGCACTGTGATGCCATTATCTGCGGACGTCGAGAACGAGATAAGCATTATGAAGAGATTGATCGGGATCAGCAGCTTATAAAGCGGCAGCTGCTGCATGAATGTCCATATGCCTGCATATGTTCCATCCTTGGCAATCGCACCTGCGATATCAGCAACACCGTTCAGCTGCCAGTTCATTGCACATCCTCCGAAGAGACCGAACCAGAGAAGTGCAAACACACTAGGCATGATCCAGTTCACAATGAGGAATTCACGCACTGTCCTTCCATATGAGATCTGCGCAAGGAAGACGCTTGTCACTGGTGCATACGCAATCCAGAATGCCCATGTGTATACAGTCCACCACTTCACGAGGCGCTCTCCGCCCATGCTTCCAGTATCAAACATCCATAAAGGCAGGTGCTCGATCCAGTATCCTACAGACGATGTTGTTGTATTCAGGATGAATGCAGCAGATCCTCCTAGGATGAACACGAATGCCATCAGGAATACATAGAACTTGAAGTTAAGGCTTGCAAAGAACTTTATCCCCTTATCCACACCGCTTAATGATGAGCAGAGATAAAGCACTGTGGCACAGAGCATTATGATGAACATCAGAGCTGTACTCTTCGGCACAGAGTAAACATTCTGAAGGCATATCGTCACAAGGCCAAGGAAAGTACCAAGGGTGCCTACAGAACCAAGTGCCAGAGCCAGCACTGAGATGCAGTCAACGACAGTCGAGACGACCTTGTTATGTGCCTTCTCTCCAAGAACTGGCTCAAGTGTATTTGAGACAGCAAGTGACTTCTTCCTGTTAAAGCATGTATATGCAATGCATACTCCGCAGACGCCGAACACGGCATATGGCACAAATGTCCATTCATGGAGAGTACGCCCAAGCCCGAACATGACTGCTTCCTTCGATCCTGGTTCTATGCCATAGCCATCAAGCTCTCCCCAGACGCTCTGCATGAAGATTATAGGCTGTGAGATTCCGGAAGACACGATAGTAGCCCCAAGCCCGCCAGTGAGAGTCATCGCAAACCACTGCCAGAACGGATACTTAGCCTTAGCATCCGGACCACCGAATCTTATATCGCCCTTCTTTGAGAATGTCATGACAATGCAGAGGATCAGCACGACAAGGAATATCAGCTGGAACATCCAGCTGAGATTAGCATAAGACCAGTCGAATGCAGCCCTGAACCCGCTGATCAGGATCTGGTTATTCACCAGTCCGATGATTCCAGCCCCAAGCACAATGATGAATGTCGGGATGAACACCGACTTTCTCAGTTCAGACTTTCTCATTTGACATCCTCATAGAAATCATGGACATGGGAGATAAGAAGCTCATTGTCTCTCCGTCCAGGATGGCTCTCCCTCCAGGCCCTTATGCTATCTGCGAGCCTGTCAGCTGCATTCTCTTCCTTATCCTTGAATGCTGTATCATTCTTCCAGACTATCCTGCCATTCACAGCAGTCATCTCCACATAGTCCCTTGTGCCCTTCTGGACAAGGAGCGCCAGCGGATCAAGATAGCTATCTGCATATGGCTTATAGAGCCTATCTGCATCAATGCATACGAAATCAGCATTCGCACCTGCCCTGATCACGCCCTCCGAAAGCTTTCCAGCAGCAACAGAAGCACCGCCGGATGTTGCCATTCTCAGCACTTTCATGTAATCAACACAGCCATCAACGCCTGTTACTGTGTTATTGAGCCATGCAGTCCTTATCTCCCTAAGGTAATCCTGGTCATCATCATAAGCACATCCATCAAGGCCTATTCCTGCATGGATTCCAAGTTCATGGACCTTATGGATCCTGAAGCTTCCGCTTCTTAGCCTCAGATTAGACGATGGATTATTGACAAGCCGTGCACCGCTTTCTGCGATAAGCGCTAAATCCTCATCATCAAGGTATACAGCATGGGCAAATGAGACCCATGGCCCTAAGAATCCTATATCATCATAGTGCTTGATGAAGTTCTTGCCCCATGTGCGTATTGCATACTCTCTCTGGTACTTTGTCTCAAGCAGATGCAGATGTATGTTCATTCCATGTGAGAGTGCATACTCCTTCATCTGCAGAAGCGCCTCATCACTGCACCACTGGCCGCCATTCGGATGAAGCTGCACTTCTACCCAGCCTTCCTCAATCTCGCTCTTCAGGTCAGATACGATGCCCTCGACAAGAGCAAGATACTCATCCATGCTCATTATCTTATCATTAATGCCCTTTGCAAATGGTTCCCTTATCGAGTCAGGCAGCTCTGCAATGAACTGATTCCTGTTATAATAGATCCTCTTGTTCTGATCCAGATAGAGAGGACAGAGAATGCTTCTGATACCTGCGTCCTTATATCCATGGGCGGTATCTACCATCTCCTTTCTGATGTTGGCAAAGCTATTCGGATTATGGCTATGAAGGACAGTGCCTACGCCCGATGATACCAGACGCAGCCCATCATAATAGCATGCTTCATAGTGCGGGATGCATGGAAGCTTATTAAGATCCTGAAGCCACATCTCAAGTGCTCTGTCAAAGGCTCCGAAAGCAACCGGCGAGACGCCTCTTCCATGATCATGCGCATTCACAAAAGCAGGAAGCACCAGATAGTTCTTACCATCCAGCACTGGAATGGAAGGGAATGCCTTTGCGATGTCTTCCTTCTTACCAACGGATGCTATCCTGCCATTCTCCACGCAGATAGCCATATCATGAGACACCTGATCAGATACCCCATCCCAGAGAAATCCTGCATTAACTATGTATTTTTCCATATCAAAAACCTCTTTTTGATAAAAAGGCAATCCGGGAAGAATTGCCTTTTATCATGAATGACTATACCTTCTACTTCTTAAGCTCTGAAGGCTTCTTGTAATTGAAATAGAGGCATGCCTCAGTCCCGCCATCAACAACAATAGGCTGTCCTGTGATTGCCTTTGACTCATCACTTGCAAGCCACATTGCCGTCAGTGCGATATCCTCAGGCTGGATCTTATAGAAAGACGGCTGATACTTATCGAGGAATCTCTCGCGGGCCTCTCCCTCAAAGCCATTGTTGAGCGGAGTATCGACAAAGCCAGGACAGATAGCATTGCATCTTATGTTGCTTCTTGCAAAGTCAACAGCGATTGATCTTGTCAGGCTGAGGGCTGCAGCCTTAGCAGCAGAGTAGCCGATCTTATTCGGCGTAGGCCTGAGGCCATATGTTCCTACAGTATTCAGGATTACACCGCCACCCTGCTTCTCCATATAAGGAATGACGATGTGGCATGCGATGAACACAGCTTCCATATCAATCTTCAGGACCTTCCTGAAATCCTCAATCGAAGTCGTCACAGCTGTGCCTGTCGGGCTGATCCCTGCATTGTTGTAGAGGATGTCAATATGGCCGAATGTATTGTAGATATCAGCAAAAACCTCTTCCATCCTCACCTCATCAGTTATATCCGCAGCATATGCCTTAGCCCTGCCACCTGCAGCGATGATCTCTGCCTCTGTAGCCAGAGCGCCTTTCTCATTCACATCAATAGGGCATACAATAGCGCCATTCTCGGCAAACATACGGCAAGTTGTCTTTCCCATTCCGGATCCGCCGCCTGTGATTGCAACTACCTTTCCATCAAAACGTTCCATATTATTCAGCACTCCTTAAAACTATTTTACAGGGAACAGCGTCATCGCTATTCCGACACCGACTACCATTCTGAAAGCAGCTGAGATCAGTCCGACCTTCAGGATAGTCTTCTGTGAATATCCGCCAGTCTGCATTGCCATAGGGATTACAGGGTTCGGAAGCGGTGTGATCAGCGATGACATGGAAGCGAATGAGCAGAGGATGACACAGCCTCTTGGATCCATTCCCATGCTGCTGAGTGAAAGCACGATGATAGGAATCAGAACAGTTGTGACAGCCTTGTTATAGAGCAGTGATGTCATGATGAAGGAAGCAAGGAAGATGATTGCTCCGATCAGATAGCTGTTTGTGACGTTTCCAAGCAGAAGCTTGATGAATTCACCAAGATACTCTGCAGCGCCTGTGGAGCTCAGAGCAGAGCCAAGGACTGTCACGCCAGCATACAGAAGGACCATCGGCATGTTCATTGCTGTGATTGATTCCTTCTCTGTGAGCACGCCAGAGATGACAATGACGACTGCACCTGCAAGGGTAACTGCCCATGAAGGAAGGCCGCACATAAGCCCGATTACTACAGCAACGAATACACCATAACCGAGGAACTCCCTTACAGGAGTAAGAGGCTCCTGCTTCTGCAGCTGTCCAGCTTCCTCAAGATTCACTACAGGGAACTCTGGCTGGTCAGGAAGGAAGCGCGGGATGATGAACACAGCAACCAGGAATGTCACGATTCCTGCTGGGAGGAATACTAGAGTCTCAGACCACATGCTGAGTGCATTCTGTGTCCAGCCATAGGACTCAAGATATCCATTCTGAGTCACAAACCATGCAGCATAAGGGCCGATCGGCTCGATTATGAATGAGCATGAAACTGTGACAATCGCAATCGGATAAAGCATCTTTGTAGGGCTTATGTTCATCTTCTTGCACATATTCTGGACAAGCGGGCATACCATAGCAAACAGAGCTGCAAGGGATGGGACGAACTGTCCGAGGATCATTGTAACAAGCGCATATGATGCAAGGATCTTTGTGAATGAGCCATCATTGACCTTATAGAGAAGGTTCGACAGGTGGTTAACCATCTGGGTCCTTGCAAGTCCAGCGGCAACGATGAACATTGAGGCCATCGTTATCACATTGTTATTTCCAAAGCCAGCAAAAACAGTGTTCTTATCAACACATCCTGTAACAAAGAGTGCAACTATCACACCCATGCATGTATATGCCATCGGTATCTTCTTGATGAAGAAAAGAATGATCATTGCAAGAAAGATCAGAAGGCAGATCACCATTGTACTCATCCCCAAAACCTCCTCATGAGATGTTATTCAGATCGTGCATAGGATAGAGAAACAGCAATTATGATGTAAAATACTTTTTTTAAATACTTGATATATCCTTTTTACATATCAGAAGATTTCATGGAAGTTTTGGATGGTTCGGTTATAACCTAAATATTTTTATATAGTACAAGTAATTATTCTATAGTTTATATTGCCGTAATCTATATAATTTTATCGATGAGAAAATATCTATTATTCACAGAAAATTGTATAACTGCTATCATCCATAACGGGGGTTCTGATGAACATAAACTATGATTACTACAGACTCTTCTACTACGTCGGCAAATACAAAAACCTGTCTCTTGTCGCTAAACTTCTGAACAGCAACCAGCCGAATCTCTCAAAACTGATGAATAAGCTTGAGAGCCAGATGGGGTGCAAGCTGATGATCAGGACAAACCGTGGCATAACACTCACGGATGAAGGCCAGAAGCTCTTCAGGCATGTCTCGATTGCATATAATGAGCTGAGGTCAGCAGAAGCAGAGTTATCAGCAGAGAATGAGATGGCAGCTGGCATGATCTGCATCGGAACCACTCCGACGGCTGAGCAGTGCATACTTCTCGATTCAATATCGGATTTCAAGAAAAAATACCCTAATATAACGATTTCAATCACAGATTACTCACCTATTCAGGCCTCAGAGACATTAAAGCAGGGAATAGTGGATTTTGCGCTGATTGACTCACCGATAAAGGACAGATCTGATTTCCACCAGACAACACTCATGAGCTACAATGAGATACTGGTCACAGCTGCAGCGAGCAGGTTCTCAAAGCTGAAGTCTGTGAAGCTGAGAAAACTGTCAGAGCTGCCATTGATAGGACTTGGCAACTACTCGAATAATGCAGGATTCCATAGCAAGTTCTTTGCTGAGCACGGGCTAGACTGGAACCCAGGGATCGGAGTATCAAACTACACGCAGATCCTTCCTCTTGTGCGGACTGGAACCGGTCTGGCCTTCGTCCCAGAGTTCATGGCAAGGCCTTTTATTAATGATGGGAGCATTGTGAGGATAGATGTCGACGGAGCAACCCCAAGACGCGATATAGTCCTGCTTGAGGACAGAGAGCAGCACAGCAGCATAGCAGCCAGGCGACTGATCAGATATATCAAGGAGACTTACTGCTGATCAGGTGGAAGAACAGCTTCCATCGGCAATAACAGTGATTTCCTGGGATTATCAGTAGCGACTACTGCAAACCAGCACGCTATCGAAAAAACATAAAAACTCTACTTCATGCTCATTCTGTATGTATTGGGACACTGATGTTATTGTTTAAACCATTTTTCATATATCATCTCCTCCTTTAAGAGAGCGCACTCTCATTAGCTGTCATGTGGACGCATGATCTGAGACAGATGTATTACCCTCTTCATGAAGCTGATATAACAAAATTCGTAGACATCGTGGATAGGAGAATAAGGGATTTCTTCCATGATACCAATCTGAAACGGATACGCAAGTCCAGGGGACTGAACCAGGCAGAGCTCGCAGAACTATCAGGAGTCAATATCCGCTCAATCCAGATGTATGAGCAGAGGAACATTGACATAAATAAGGCAAGCTTTGAGACCGTGTACCGCACTGTCCAATTGATAGGCTTTTTGAGAACTGATTGCGTTTAGGTTTATGTCCAATTATAGCTAAACCTGATCCAATCATTTATGAAAAACAACGCATCATGCTCTTATTCTGTGCTCTGCTGTTTTATAAGCATGCCGGAATACAAAGCATATAACCACATCCGAAACAAGCTCCGATATCGGAAAGCTCCACCAGATCATGTTAACATCACCAGATCTGGAGAGAATATAGGCAAATGGAATCCTAGCGAAGAACTGTCTTGAGAAAATAAAGGCAAGTGAAAGATAACTCTTGCCAGTTGCTTCAAAGAAAGATGTAAAACAGTGCATCCCCATTGAAGGAAGATATGTTATGGCTATTATTCTTGTAGCTGTAATAGCGATTTCCATCATCTCATCATTTGTATTGAATACTGATATGATCTGTTCTGTGAACAGGAGAAGAACCGCAGCACAGATTCCTCCCCATGCAATAAGCATAAGGAAGCCATTCAATACGGTTTCTCTTATCTTATCCATGCACTTTCTTCCATAATAAAATGAGAATATGGTAACAAGAGCCATTCCTATTCCACGACTTGGCATTGTCAGAAATGTCTGAATCTTAATGTATATGCCGAATGCTGACAGTGCTGTTATTGAGAAACCGCCAACAATGATATTCAGGCAATAATTCCCGACTGATGTCACTATACCAAGAGCTGACGAGGGAATTCCTATGATGCATATATCTTTTATCTGCTTATTATCCAGCTTCCGTTCTGAATGACAGAAAAGAGTCTTGTTAACTGCATAATTGAAGAAGACTTCAATAGTCAGAGATACTGCCTTTCCTATTATTGTTGCATAGGCAGCACCTGCGATTCCAAAGCCAGGAATTCCGCCAAGCCCGAAAATGAGAATTCTATCAAGGACTATGTTAACAAAAGCACCTGCAAACTGGGAAATAAAAACATACTGGGTCAGTCCTACTGAATTCAGGAATCTCTCATGCGTAATCTGCATTCCTGTGATTACGGATGCAATCATACAGGGTCTCAGATATCTGATTCCATAATCAATGACAGACCTGTCAGATGTTGAAACACTGAAGAATGGACGGACAAGAAATATTCCGAACAGAAGAAATATCAAAGATACCAGAGCCTGGATGACAAGCCCTGATAAAACAGCATTTCTTGCTCCCTGTTTATCTCCACTGCCAAGAGACCTGGAAATAATGGCATTTATACCAGTTGCTATTCCTGTAAACAGTGACACTTCCAGATTCTGGATAACGAAAGCAAGTGAGACTGCAGATATTGCAGTCTCACTTATATATGAAACAAATATTCCATCTACGAGAGAATATACAGCCTGGACCAAAAGAGATAGTATAGCAGGACATGCTATATAGGCTATCATTGATCTTACAGATTTCTGGTCCAGTTCATAGATATCTCTTCTCATGCCTGTTTTATCTTGTTTCTTCGTGACACTGCTCTACAGCATCAGAGATGTTGCCGCCAAATCGCTTCCCAAGCTCAAGCCATTCATGTATACCGAATCTCTCAAAGAGGGTTATTGGTCTTCCATCAATCTCTGGATCATCTGTAATCGGAGCATCTGATCCTGCCTTCAGGCAAAGCCGTCCGAACTTCTCCATTGCAGGGATTGCAGCAAACATAGCATAGTGGAGTGTGATAAGACTGTAGCCCCAGGAGTATAGCTCATCTTTATAAACTTTAGGGCTTGCGCCGGATGAAAGCATAGCAAACATCTTAGGGCCCTTGACTCTAGCACCAGCCTCTTTGATATCCTCAACTGTTCCACAGCCTTCAATGAATGTGATATCAGCACCCGCATCAATTGCATCATTGCATCTTGATATTGCCTCATCCTTTCCAACCACATGATACGCATCTGTACGGGCAATTAAAGCACACCCAGTTCCTTTGAGAGCCCATGCAGCTGCCTTAATCTTAGATATATATGCATCATGGGATATTACTTCCTTACCCTTCAGATGGCCACATCTCTTAGGAAACGTCTGATCTTCAAGATGCACAGCCTTAGCACCTGCTGCAGCAACTCTCCTGCATGTCCGGATCAGGTTGATCTCATTACCGAATCCTGTATCAATATCGACAATCATCGGAATAGAGGTGCATGACGATATCCTTTCAACCACGCCAACAAGCTCATCAAGAGTGACAAGCCCTATATCAGGAACGCCGACAAGCGAAGCTGCAAGCTCTCCGCCAGAGAGGCACATCGCAGGGAATCCTGCATCCTCGACAAGGCGTGCTGAAACACAGTCATATACACATGGAGCCATCACAGGACCTTCCTTCATCAGCTCCAGAAAACCTCTCTTAACATTCTTATCATTATCATCAAAAAGCATTTCTATCTCCTTGTTAAATTCTGTTAAGCAGCTTTGCCACATCAGGATGAGTGAATGATTCAGCCATCCTGAAACTAATCCTCTCCAGTTCATTCCAGTCATCATCGGATATCATCAGTGATGCGCCTTTAACATATGCCTCAAACTCCTCAGGAGAATCAGCACCGGCAATAACTGCAGATACAGAATGATTTCTCATAATCCATGCAACTGATAAAGCAACAGATGAAACACCATATTCCCCTGCAATATCATCAACTGCATCAACAATCCTCTCCATTCTTCCAGGGAAAATCTTCTTAAGGTACTCAACATAGGCTTCTTCGTATGCCCATGTTGATTTCTCAGGAGCCTTGCCTCCATGAGCGAAAGCACCGGAAAGAAGACCTGCAGCAATCGGACTGTATGTCATAATTCCAAGCCTTTCATAATCACATGCAGGAAACATCTCATTCTCAAGGCTGCGGTTAAGAAGGTTATATGGATTCTGGACAACAGACACAGGAGCAAGTCCTTTCTGCATTGCATAGTCATACATAGAGACTACCTGCCATGCCGAATGATTGCATAAGCCATAGGCCCTGATCTTCCCGCTCTCCTGCAATTCTGATAATGATTCCACAATCTCCTCATAAGGTACAGAAGGATCTGGCATATGAAGGAAATACACATCAAGGTAATCAGTTCCGATCCGTTTAAGTGAAAGCTCTATCTGCTTTCTCACATTGTCAGCAGATGCTCCACCTCCTTCTCCTCCGTACTTTGAGGTGATTACAACTTTATCTCTTTTTCCGTGTATGGCCTTACCCAATGCCTCCTCGGCATGTATTCCGCTTCTAAGCTTATACATATTCGCACAGTCTATGAAATTGATGCCTGAACCGATTGCCTTTTCTATTGTATAAGCAGCCTCATCCAGAGAATAGATTCCCCTGAAACCGCATCCAAATGCCAGCCTCGGAACCTTAATCCCGCTTAGGCCAAGCTCTGTGTACTCACCTTCATAAAGCATGCTCATATCAGCCAAGCCTCTCTGGTAAGAATGTGATAATCTGAGGGAATACAATCATAATCGCAATAAGAATCACAATTGAGATTATGTATGGAATCAGATGCTTGATTACCTCAGAAGAAGGACAGTCTCCGACCTTTGCTGTCATATATATAAGCGTTCCAACCGGAGGTGTGCATAGTCCAAGCTGGTTCACAATGAGGCCAAGCACACTGAACCATACAGGGTTTATGCCGATTGCCTTAACTACAGGAACCATGACAGGGAAGATGATCATAAGCACAACCGGAACATCCACAATCATTCCAAGAATGAACAGTACAAGCATGCAGATAGCCATAACAGCAGTCTGGCTTGCA
>CAKQTF010000014.1 GCA_934276695.1 uncultured Spirochaetales bacterium | reverse complement strand
GCGATATCACAGAGCAGTCAAGCTGCTCTTCTCCACGCTCTGTCATTGAGAGCTCAAGAAGATGCTCGGCCTTTATGACATTTGACAGGAGCGCATCCCTATCAACAGAAGGCGCTCCTGCAAGCGAGGCAAGCGCAGAGAGCGGCTCCTTCAGTCCTTCTGACAGATTCGCATAGAACTCACTGACCTTACGCTCAGTCTCCTCTGCAAGCTCACTGCGCCTCATCTCATCCTCAAAAAGGCTTATTCCCTTGAGTGACGATGAGATTGATGATCTTATATCCTCAAGAACGAATCCCTCAGGGGCATTCACCTTCATAAGGAGATATCCAAGCTCCTGATTCAGATAATTCAGAGGCTCAACAACATATACGCCAGGCGCGATCTCACTCCTATGCTCATCATCAATGATCAGCTGGCGCGGGAAATCCACACAGGTCTTTATGATGTCATCCCCTGAGAATCCTCCACGCATTGTCGTATAGTCATCATCTTTGTAAAGCATGATGAATGCCTTCTCTATGCCAAGTGAAGGAAGAGAGGATGAGATGGAATCTATAAGATGGTCTATTGAGGATACTGAAAGTAGCCCATTCTTGAATGAATTCAGTTTTTTTGTGACCTGGTGGCGCTCATAGGCCCTCATTGCGCTTATTCTGGACATCTGCTGCATGGCAATTCCGTAGAGCCTGTCCTTTGCGCTTGGGTCCTTCATCTCTAAATCCAGGACCTTCTCTGCCCACTTAAGGCTTTCAATAAGGATAGAGGGAGAACCGCCCGATGAGAAGAACTGCTCAGTAAGATCCCTGAGCCGCTCCTCCCTGATGAAGCCTGGCCTGATATAAAGGGATTCAAGTATTGTCACAATCGCAAGATATGCAGGCTCACTATCAACACTGCGCTGAAGCCATCCTTTGAGAGAATCGAAATCAACGATATCACGCCTTGCATTCTCCTCCCCTCCGAACGAGTCCGTGCATCCGCAGCTCTGGCGGAGAACAAGCTCTGATGGCAGCATTACATCTGATATCCCATCGCTTCCATTCTCTATTGATGATATAAGCATAGAGAAGCTTGCTGATACCAAAGCCTTTATCGGCATCTTAACAGTAGTCGCAGCAACACTGTTGAGTATGTTCTCCTCACTGTCATTGAATCCGGCTGTCCTGAGCTGGTCCGGAATCAGCACGCACTGCTCTTCAAGGTACTTTGCAGCATGGAACAGCATCATATCAGAAGGAGCCACAAGCGTATCAAAATCAAATCCAGGCCTTAGCTTCCGGTCATTCACAAGCTCCCTTATCGCAGCCTCACCTTCGCTCCATGGCCTAGGCGATGAGACAAGAATCGGGTTATATGGTATGCCATTATCAGAAAGGGCATCCTTATATGCCTGGAACCTTCTCTCAGCGCTCAGATGATGCTCTGGGCCTCGGAGAAAGGCTATTCTCCTGGATCCATGCTCTTTTATGAAATGCAGCATGATCTGGTAAAGGCCAGAATAAGCATCGAAGTCGACAGCAGGAATGCCTTCGATCTTCTGGCCTATTGAAACAGCAGGCATGCGCTTTGCCTTGTTCTCAACAAAAGCTGCGCTCTCGTCACCGGATACTGCGCCGGTAAGCGTTGATGACCATATTATCGCACCATCAAGATTATGCTCATTTGCAAGTGAGTAGATCTGGTTCTTCAGATACTCATTCTCATCAGGGAAATCCAGTCGTCCTCCTGGAAACAGAAACACAGAATCATTTTTATGCTTTGCCGCTTCATTTGCAACGAGCTTCCATACATTAGCGCCTGAGCCCTGATGCAGCGTTGCAAGCAGAAAACCGATCCTATTACCCACTATTCTCTCCTTTAGAATGATTATGGCAATAAACTGATATTTCTTTCAAGAAAAAACATTTTGATTTGCAGTATTCAGACATCCGGCACGATATGCTCAGCGTTTTAGTACAAAGAATAAACATTGACAGATTATACAGGCTAACGATAAAATGAAACAAAGTTCCGTTTTATGAAAGCCCTCAGTTTGTACTACTGAATTTCAGTTTTCCATAAAACAGCAGATATTAGATAATAAGCGGATTGATTGCAAAGGAGAATATGCAATGAAGAGTATTCAGGAAACAACAGTGAAAACAGAAAGGCCCATCAAAGTGCTTCAGTTCGGAGAAGGAAACTTCCTCAGAGCTTTTGTCGACTGGATCATCGACCAGCTCAACGAGAAAGGCGGCTTCAACGGCGATGTGATGATGGTACAGCCGCTCGCTCAGGGCATGGGAAAGATGATCAATGAGCAGAACGGCCTTTACACAACTGTGCTTAGAGGCGTACAGCAGGGAAAGCCTGTTGAGGAATTCAGGAAGATCACATCAGTGAGAGGATGCATCAACCCATATGAGGATTTTGACTCATATATTGCGCAGGCTGGGAATCCAGACCTGAGATTCATCATCTCAAATACAACAGAGGCAGGTATTGCATACCATGAAGGGGATAAGCTTGAGGACAGGCCACAGGTAAGCTACCCAGGAAAGGTCACAGCATTCCTTTACAATAGATATAAGGCATTCAATGGTGCTGAGGACAAGGGAATCATACTTATTCCATGCGAGCTGATTGATAAGAACGGAGACAACCTCAGAAGGATTGTCCTGCAGTATGCAGCTGAATGGAATCTTGAGAGCGGATTCATCAGCTGGGTCGAGAATGCATGTGATTTCTGCAATTCGCTTGTAGACAGGATTGTCCCGGGGTATCCAAGAGCTGAAGCAGCAGCAATCTGCGAGCGCCTAGGCTATCAGGACAACCTCCTCGACAGCGCAGAGATCTTCCTTCTCTGGGTAATCGAGTGCCATAAGAAGACTCATGAGGATGAGCTTCCGACAGCAAAGGCAGGAGTGAATGTGATCTGGACAGATGACATGTCATTCTACAGAACAAGAAAAGTAAGAATCCTTAATGGCGCACACACCATGAGTGTTCTTGCCGCATACCAGACAGGGCTCAACACTGTAGAGGAATGCATCAAATCAGACCTTGTTTTCCCTATGATGAAGAAAGGCATATTCGAAGAGATAATCCCTTCAATGGATGGAGATAAGGACCAGCTTGTGCAGTATGCAAATGATGTGCTTGAGAGATTCGCAAATCCGTACATCGTCCATCTGCTCCTTTCAATCTCACTCAATTCCGTATCGAAGTATAAGACAAGGGATCTTCCTTCCCTTCTCTCATACTATGAGAAGAAACATGAGCTACCTGCAGTACTGACACTCGGACTTGCTGCCCTGATCTCCTTCTATGAAGGAAAAGAGACAGACGGAACAGCTCTGATCGGTAAGAGAGGAAATGATGAGTATGCAATCAAGGACAATCCGGAGATCCTGAAGGCATTCGCTGACCTGTACAGTGCAGAATACTGCTGCAACGGCAAGAAGAGCCAGAAGATTGCAGATGCAGTCCTTTCAAAGACTGAATGGTGGGGACAGGACCTGAGAGAGGTTCCAGGACTTACAGATAAGGTAGCATCCTATCTGAAATCAATCTGGGACAACGGAATGACTGAGACAATCAAATCAGTTCTATAATAAGGATCAGCTCATGGAAAACAAGCTCATAAAGATCACTCCGCGCGATAATGTCGCAGTTGCTGTGCAGACGCTGTTCAAAGGTGATGTAGTCAATGTAGATGGCGACACCTTCACGCTTCTTACAGATATACCTGCAGGGCACAAGGTTGCACTGAAAGACATAAAGAAGGATGAACCCATAATCAAGTATGGATATCCTATCGGAGCAGCAAAGGAGGATATTGCAAAGGGTACGCATGTTCATGCTTTCAATATCCATACCCTCCTTAGCGAGAGTGCAAGCTACAGCTATGATGAAGAAGCAGCCAGGGAATGCCTCCGCGAGGCAGAGGAAGACAGGAAGCGATGGGAAGGCCATACTCCTGTCATCCAGGCATACAGGAGGAAGAACGGCGCAATCGGGATCAGGAACGGTCTGTGGATTATACCGACCGTCGGATGCGTCAACCAGATTGCTAATAAGCTTGCAGCCTGGGGCAATGAGACACTAGGCATTGAGGATGGAGTGCATGCATGGACTCATCCATATGGCTGCTCTCAGATGGGAGAAGACCATGAGAACACAAGGCATATCCTTGCAGATCTCGTGCATCATCCGAATGCAGGCGGAGTACTGGTCCTTGGGCTTGGATGTGAGAACAATACAATGGCAGGATTCAAGGAGCTCCTCGGCGATGTTGATACGGAGCGCGTGAAGTTCCTTGTGTGCCAGGAGAGCGAAGATGAGATCAGGGATGCAAAGGCCCTGATGAGTGAAATCGCAGAGGTGATAAAAAAGGACAGACGCACCACAGAGCCTATGTCAAAGCTTGTCGTAGGATTCAAATGCGGAGGCTCAGACGGTCTTTCCGGAATAACGGCCAATCCGCTTGTGGGCAGATTCTGCAATGAGCTCACAGCCATGGGCGGAACAGCTATCCTCACAGAAGTACCTGAGATGTTCGGAGCAGAG
Source organism: uncultured Spirochaetales bacterium (assembly GCA_934276695.1). Classification (GTDB taxonomy): domain Bacteria; phylum Spirochaetota; class Spirochaetia; order Sphaerochaetales; family Sphaerochaetaceae; genus Ornithospirochaeta. The sequence continues at coordinate 9,227 of CAKQTF010000014.1, read as the reverse complement.
CAGATGCTGATGAACAGAGCAAAGGACAGGCAGACATACGAGAAGATTGTCTCTCTGATTAATTCCTTCAAGGAATACTTTGTCTCTCATGATCAGGTTGTCTATGAGAACCCTAGCCCAGGCAATAAAGCTGGCGGGATCTCAACGCTTGAGGATAAGTCACTCGGATGCGTCCAGAAAGGCGGAAGAGCTCCGGTCAATGCTGTGCTTGGCTATGGCGAACGTGTCCACGAGACTGGACTCAACCTGCTCTTAGGCCCAGGAAACGATATTGTCTCAACGACAGCGCAGACAGCCGCCGGAGCGCATATGATCCTCTTCACAACAGGGAGGGGAACCCCGCTTGGGGCACCGGTTCCAACAGTTAAGATCGCAACGAACAGCGCACTTGCAGCAAAGAAGGCTGACTGGATTGATTTCAATGCAGGAATGATGCTTGAGAAGGATCCTGGAACAGTGACAGATGAGCTTTTTGATCTGATTACTTCCATTGCAAATGGAAAGAAGACAAAGAATGAGGAAAACGGCTACTCCGAGATATCGCTTTTCAAGGATGGAGTCATACTTTAATGATGCAGGCATGGCAGAGGTCATGCCTGTTTGATGCTTTTACAGGAGATTATTATGAAAGAATTCATGGATAAGGATTTTCTTTTGAAGAATGATACAGCAAAGAAGCTGTATCATGAATATGCAGCAGATATGCCGATCTTCGACTATCACTGCCATCTCATCCCTTCACAGATTGCAGAAGACAAGCGCTTCACAACGATATCCGATGCATGGCTAGGCGGAGATCACTATAAGTGGAGACAGATAAGGACTGCTGGCTTTGATGAGAACCTCATCACAGGGAACGCTGATCCATTTGATAAGTTCATGGCATGGGCTGAGACGATGGAGAGCCTCGTTGGCAATCCGCTTTACCACTGGACACATCTCGAGCTCCAGCGCTATTTCGGCATATATGATGTTCTTAACAGAAAGAATGCAAAGAAGATCTATGAAGAGGCAAACAGGAAGTTCAAAGAGGATCCTGAGCTATCTGTATTCGGCATCATGAAGAAATTCAATGTGTATGCTGTCGGGACAACTGACGATCCAGCTGATGATCTAAAATACCACAAGATCATAAAAGCAGAAGGAAAATGCCCAGCTAAGGTCATCCCATCATATCGTCCTGACAAGGCACTCAATATCGAGAAGCCTGATTTCGCAGAGTACATCAGAAAGCTTGAGAAGGCATCAGGAATAGCAATCAGAAATGCTTCTGACCTGGTTAAGGCACTTGAAAACAGGCTTGACTTCTTTGTGGAGATGGGATGCAGGGCCTCTGACCATGCACTTGTGACATGTCCTCATACATTCTGGAGTGAGAGCGCAGTAAGCAGCATATTCGAGAAGAAGATGTCTGGAGGAGCTGTCACAGCAGAAGAAGCTGATGCATGGAGGACATATGTGATGTCTGCCCTTGCAAGAGCTTATAACAAGAGAAACGTTGCTATGCAGCTGCATTTCGCATCAATAAGAGACAATAACCCAGGGATGTTCAGAAAGCTTGGACCTGATACGGGCTACGATGCATCTCATGATAAGGAGCTTGCAGCAGGAGTATCAGCATTCATGGGTGCTCTCTCTGAGACAAATGAGATACCGAAGACGATATTCTACTCCCTGAATCCTAAGGATTACTACTCTCTTGGAACTCTTATGGGATGCTACCAGGGCGGCGGAATAAGAGGAAAGATCCAGCTCGGATCTGCATGGTGGTTCTGTGATCATAAGGATGGAATGGAAGAGCAGATGAAGGTTCTTGCAAACATCGGACAGCTGCCTGCATTCATTGGAATGCTTACAGATTCAAGATCATTCCTCTCTTATTCAAGACATGAATACTTCAGACGCATACTCTGCAACCTTCTCGGAACATGGGTTGAGGATGGAGAGGTTCCATATGACGAGGAGATGCTGTCAAGAATCGTGAAGGACATCTGCTTTAACAATGCCCAGAGGTACTTCGAAGGTTAAGATGGCAAAAGAGAATGATGATAAGCAGCTCAGCGCTGTGGAAAGGACAATGAGCATACTGGAAGCGATATCAAAGAGCAGCTCGTCAAATCTTGAGATGCTCTCAAAGAAGACATCGCTTCCTAAGGCGACCCTTCTCAGGTTCCTATCATCACTGTCCAGTCTCGGCTATGTCTACAGGGATGATGCTGACAGATACCATCTGACTATGAAGATGTTCTCAATCGGATCCAGAAGCCTAAGGGATCTGGATCTGATCTCAATCGCCAAGCCATTCACCAAGAAGCTTTCAGAGGAGCTTGGAGAGACTGTCCATATGGGCATTCTCGAAGAAGACCAGGCAATATATGTGCTCAAGGAAGAGTCCTACTTCACAATACGGATGTACTCACGTGTAGGCAAGGCCATACCGCTCTACTGCACAGCCATTGGCAAGATATTCCTCTCTGAGATGGCCGAGGATGAGCTCTCATCATATCTACAAACGCATGAGCTGAAGCCTTTCACTCCGAAGTCGATAAGGACAGAATCAGCGCTCAGGGATGAACTTGCGAGAATACGCGAGCGCGGATGGTCAATTGATGACGAGGAGCATGAAGAGAACATCATGTGCCTTGCAGCCCCGATAAGGGATTACAGAGGCAAAGTCCTTGCAGCCATAAGCGTTTCATGGCCGCTTTTCAGATTTGATGAAGCAGACTATGAGAAGGCTCTTGAGAAGATAAAGAGCGCAGCAGCAGAGATCTCAAGGATATACGGCAGAGAGGACAGCAAGAACTGAAAGCTCTTGTCTTATGAACCGGACTGCTTGCCTAATTTATGGCAAGCAGTTTTTCATTCAGCAATGATATCAGATATCCGATCAGACTGCAGTGCATGTCCCCTTTCTCAGTTCCCTGAAAATGTAGATTATAGAGCAGGCAGACAGGATGAATGTTATGACATCAGATACAGGCATTGAGTAAAGCACACCATCAAGCCCGAAGAATAATGGCAGGACCAGAGCAAAGCCCACACCGAATACAATCTCCCTCGATATTGACAGCATTGTTGATAAAAATGCCTTACCGATTGCCTGAAGATAGATGAATGTTGATTTATTGATGCATGCAAGAAGCACCATCGACAGGAAGATCCTGAATGATCTGATGCCGAATTCCGTGTAGTAGATGCTCTCTCCGGAAGCACCGAAGATATCAATGAGAAGCCTAGGGCATAGCTCAACAACCAGGAGCGCAGCAAGCCCAAGGAGAGCCTCTGCTGAAAGCAGATATTCAAAGAGCTTTCTGACTCTGTCATTCCTTCCCTTTCCGAGATTGTATCCAGCGACAGGAATGCATCCTGCAGCAAGGCCAACAGATACTGAGATCACAATCTGGAAGAACTTCATGACTATGCCGACCACTGCCATAGGAATCTGCGTAAGCGCAGGATTGCTGAATACAGGATCAATGCGGCTGTATTTATTCAGCATCGCATTAATGGCTGCCATTGCAGCAACCAGCGATATCTGGGCAAGGAATGATGTAAGGCCAAGGGATAGAAAACGTCCGCATAGCGGCAGCGAAAGCCTGAAATCCTTTCTATGCATCTGAAAGTTCTTCATCCTGAGAATCCTGACAAGGGATATCGCCGCTGTGACAATCTGGCCGATCACAGTTGCAACAGCAGCACCCATCATACCCCAGTGGAAAGTGAATATGAATATAGGATCAAGTATTACGTTCGTCACAGCGCCTGCAAGAGTTGCGATCATTGCAGTCATAGGAGCACCATCTGAGCGTATAATAGGATTCATGGCCTGCCCGAACACATAAAACGGTATCCCTAATGTGATATAGAAGAAGTACTCCTTTGAAAGCCGGAAAGTCTCATCATTCACACGGCCTCCGAAGAATGTGAGTATTGCATCAGAGAAAATGAGATAGAGCGCAGTCACAACCAGGGAAGAGGCGACAGAAAGCACTATTGCATTGCCTACTGAGCATGAGGCCTTTTCCTTATCGCCAAGCCCAAGTGAGATGCTGACGAATGCACAGCATCCATCACCTATCATGACAGCGATGCCAAGAGCAACAACCGTAAGAGGGAAGACAACTGTGTTCGCTGCATTGCCATAGGATCCAAGATATGATGCATTTGCAATGAATATCTGGTCAACGATATTGTACAGGGCTCCGACAAGAAGAGAAACCACACATGGGAGAGAATACTTGCGCATAAGCACTGAGAGCTTCGTATTCTCAAGATAATTATCATCAGACATGAAATCCTCCTTAAGCTGGACTTACGCCAAAGAGGCAGCACGCTAAGATAAAAAAAGAGCAGCCATAACTGGACTTATGCCAAGGCTGCTCGTTATCAAGATGAATTTTTACAATCTTTTCCGCTTTTTTTCAAGCAATGCAGTTATGCAATCGCATCAACGATTATCTTCACTACAAACAGAAGAGCGACGATGATCGTAGGAATCCCTACTGCTTTGAAGTCCTTCTTGCAGAGCTTGATTATCACATAAGAGATTATGCCGAACATGATTCCATCAGAGATAGAATATGCACAGAGCATGAACAGTATTGTGAGGAAAGCAGGAATGCCTTCTGAAGGATCTGCGAAATCAATTTCCTTTACAGGGCTCATCATATAGAATCCGACAAGGATAAGAGCCGGAGCTGTTGCTGCAGATGGGATAGAGAGGAACAGCGGAGAGAGGAACAAAGACAGGAAGAACAGCAGAGCTGTGACAACAGCTGTGACACCAGTTCTTCCACCCTCAACAACGCCAGTTGAGCTTTCAACGAAAGTCGTGACAGTCGAAGTTCCAAGCATTGCACCTACTGTAGTTCCGACAGCATCTGCAAAGAGCGCTTCCTTACAGTTAGGAATCGATCCGTCCTCCTTGATCATATCTGCCTTTGTTGCGCATCCGATAAGCGTTCCGACAGTATCGAACATATCGACAAAGAGGAAAGTGAACATGATCACAATGAAGTCAGCAGACAGAAGATGAGTCCATTCAAACTTCATGAAAGTCGGAGCAAGGGAAGGAGGAAGATAGGATCCGCCGCTGTATTTTGTAACACCGAATGGAATGCCGATGATTGTTGATATGACTATGCCGATAAGCAGAGCACCCTTCACATTATATGCAATAAGCACTGCTGTGACGATCAAGCCGATCAGGGCAACAAGAGCAGCAGGGGATGAAGTCCAGTTTGCAAGACTCACAAGCGTTGCACCATCATCAACGACTATGCCAGCATTCTGAAGCCCGATGAATGCGATGAAGAGACCGATACCAACACTGATTGCCTTCTTGAGGTTAGCAGGGATGGAATTCACAATAGCTTCTCTGACATTGAAGAAAGTAAGAAGGATGAAGATTATTCCTTCAATAAATACAGCTGTGAGAGCCATCTGCCAGCTATAGCCCATCTGAAGGACTACTGTATATGCAAGAAACGCATTGAGTCCCATTCCTGGAGCAAGTGCAAATGGAAGATTGGCAATGATGCCCATTACCAAAGTCGCAATTGCAGCAGATAATGCTGTTGCTGTGAATACTGCACCAGAATCCATTCCTGCTACACTCAGGATTGAAGGGTTTACAGCAAGTATGTAAGCCATTGCGAGGAATGTTGTGATACCAGCAACAATTTCTGTCCGGATAGATGTCTTCTTCTTAGCTAAGTCAGCTTTCTTAAAAGTGATGAATTCCATCTTTTCCCTCCTTATTTAATATCTGCTTTTTATTGTACGGACAATTTACTGTTTTGTGCTAAAAAAGTTGCGATTTGTTGTATTTTTCAACATTACGCAACATTTGTTTTAAAAATTGCGCAATTCAACAATCTGCAACAAAATAAACATAAACCTAACCAATAGATATATAATAGAATAAACTGCATGGAGGGCTATCTATGGACAGCAGAATAGCAAAGACACTGATCAATTCATCTATGGGAAGAGAAAAAGCAGATCTTGCAATAAGGAATGCAAGGGTAATCGATGTCTACAATCAGGACATATTCGAAGCATCAGTATATGTGAAGGATGGATATATAATAGGATTCGATGGCGACAGGGAGGCCTTATCCGAGATTGATGCAGAGGGCAGATACCTGATCCCTGGATTCATAGACGGACACTGCCACATTGAGAGCAGCCATCTCTCCCCTTCTGAATTCTCAGATGCTGTTGTGCCATGCGGTACAACGACCGTGATAGCCGATCCTCACGAAATCTGCAATGTAGCAGGCCTGGATGCACTCTCATATATGCTGAAGAGCGCAGAGAATGCACCGCTTCAGATCTTCTATATGTTCCCATCCTGTGTCCCGGCAACGCCATTCGAGCATTCAGGAGCTGTCCTTGAGGCTGATTCAATAGAGAAAGCCATTGATAATCCTAAGATCCTCGGACTCGGAGAGATGATGAACTACCCAGGAATAATCAATGCAGATGAATCTGTACTGGCAAAGCTCGAATGCGCATATAAAAGAGGCAAGAACATAGATGGCCATGCCCCATCGATAACAGGACAGGGGCTTGATGCATATATACTGACAGGAATCACAACAGACCATGAGTGTGAAACACCAGAGGAGATGAGGGAGAAGATAAGGAAAGGGATGTATGTGATGCTTAGGCAGGGAACTGCATGCAAGAACGTACTGCAGCTGCTTCCTGGAATCGATGGGAAGAACTACAGAAAAGCACTATTCTGCACAGATGACAGACAGCCTCAGTCAATCACAAGAGAAGGCCATATAAACTATGCCGTGAACCTTGCGATCTCAGCAGGGATGGATCCATTAATGGCAATCACAATAGCCACACTCAATGCATCTGAGTGCTATTGCCTGAAAGACAGAGGAGCAATCGCCCCAGGAAAGCGTGCAGACTTCTTCCTCTCAGAATCCATATCCGAGATAAAGCCTACTGATGTATTCATCGGTGGCAGGCTTGCAGGACAGAAAGGCAGAGCTACGATAAGAGCTCCGCACATTGTCCCGGAAGGAGTAAGCGGGATGATGGATATAAGGGATTTCTCAAAGAAGAAGCTCTCACTGAAGCTGAAGAGCAGCAGAGTAAGGATAATAGATATAATCCCAGGAGGCGTTGTCACAGGACGCGGAGAAGCCACTGTCAGAATGGCAGACGATGGGGAATGGATCCATGATCCGGATGATGATATCCTCAAGCTTGCAGTCATTGAGCGCCATCATGGGACAGGGAATGCCGGAGTTGCACTCATAAGAGGATATGGGATGAAGCATGGAGCAGTAGCAACATCGATAGCACATGACTCCCACAATATCATAGTCATCGGTGATAATGATGATGACATGGAAGCAGCGGTCAACGACCTTGCAGAAATGGGCGGAGGGATAACGATGTTCAGAGATGGCGTAAAGCTCGGCTCCCATCCGCTTGAGATCGGAGGCCTTATGACAGACCTGCCTCTGGAAGAAGTCACAGAATGCCTGGATAGGCTTCATGACATCGCAGAGAGGGAGCTTCATGTGAATAAGGAGATTGACCCATTCATGACACTCTGCTTCATGGCTCTCCCTGTGATTCCAAGCTATAAGCTTACAGACTGCGGGCTCTTTGATGTCACGTCATTCAGCTTTGTGGATATAAACATGTAGACCAGGATCCGGGGCATCACCTGCCCCGGCATACTTATGGATTTATCCCCTCATCCATGAGAGAGATTGCTGAAAGGCTTTCAGTGCATGTCTTCCCAGACTTAAGGAACACTGGCACATGATCAAGCTCTGATAGCTTTTCTGCAACCAATGATGCAACCCAGGCTGCGCCAGCTGGCCTTAAATGCGTATTGTCTTCCTTCCCCTCAGGATAGTTCTCATATATCCCACCAGGAAAATTCATGAAATACTTAAGACTCTCTTCTTCTCCGAGCCTCTGAAGCTCAATCATTAGAGGAACCGTAAGATCAATCACAGGCACACCGGACTGATAGCCTGCGGCCTTCATTGCAGCAGGATAATCGCCATGGGTATCAATGATGATGCCATTCCTGAATCTCCTGCGGGCAATAGATGTTGCAAAATAGACAGCAACGCCTTTCTTCTTCAGAAGGGATGCCATATACACAAGATCAGCAATGTAGCCTGTCCATGGATCGGCATGCCGCTCCTCATCTGGCTTCGAATCATTATGCCCGAACTGGATTATCGCAGCATCCCCTCCTTCTGCCTCCAGAAGAGCACTGGAAAAAATGCCAGAGAGTATGGCAGAGCGGGAAGAGAGCCCGTTCTTAGCCCTGTTATCAACAGTCCAGCCATCAGAGAGATAAGCAGAGAATGATTCTCCCCATCCTGTCTCAGGCCTTGCTGAATCAGATTTAGCGGCGCATGTTGAGTCGCCGAAAAGAAACAATCTATTCATAACCATAAATATATAGAAAAAGCGTGGGCTAAGCCACGCTTTCAGCTGATATGCTATCTGATCAGCGCTGGACTCTTCCTGATCCATCGCCTTCGCAGAGTGCCTTGACTTCAGAAAGACGTGCAAGGTTGAAATCTCCGGAGATTGAATGCTTCAGGCATGAGGATGCAACTGCGAAATTGATGCAGTACTGCTCATCCTCAAAATGAGAGATAGCATAGATGATTCCAGCAGCGAAAGAATCACCGCCACCGACTCTATCAATGATATCTGTGATCTCATAGTGCCTTGAAAGATAGAATCCTGTCTTTCCTGAAAGAGCAGCAGACCATCCGTTGTGGTCAGCAGACTTTGATTCTCTGAGGGTCACAGCGATGATTGAGATATTCGGGAATTCCTTCTTGACCTTGTCACAGAGCTCCTTATACACATCTGTATCGAGCTTGCCTGATGTGACATCAGAGTCAGCCTCAATGCCGAGGCACTTCTGGATGTCCTCCTCGTTAGCGATGATGACATCAGCATACTTAACAAGCTCTCTCATCACTTCCGGAGCCTTCTTTCCGTAGTTCCAGAGCTTCTTTCTATAATTCAGGTCAATAGAAACTGTTGCACCAGCAGCCTTTGCAGCCTTCATTGCCTCAAGAGCGCAGTCTGCAGCCTCCTGGGACACAGCCGGTGTGATTCCTGTTGTATGGAACCATGTTGCACCCTTCATTATTGCATTGAAATCAAACTCTGCAGGTGTGGACTTTGCGATTGCAGAGTCAGCCCTGTCATAT
>CAKQTF010000013.1 GCA_934276695.1 uncultured Spirochaetales bacterium | reverse complement strand
GCCATAGCTGATCCAGCCACCCTTCGGATCTTCGCTGCCACAGAGGAAAGAGGACTTGAAGCCAACATTGGAAGTGAAGTCCATTTCAAATCCGACACCATGCTTAGAGACATAGTCAACATGCTGGCCCTCGAGCTTTACATCAGTTGTATTGAAGTTATACATCAGACGGAAATCATGGTTATCATTTGCAGGACCTTCAACATAATCTACAAGAACAACAACTGAATCCGGGACCAGAATCAGCTTTCTTCTATGGAAGACCGGATCCGGAAGATATGCATAGCCGTTATGGGAGAGATCAATAATCTTCAAGCCAGCTTCCTCGCCGAAATAATGGCATAGAGCACGGACATTCCTTCTTCTATCGACGCCCTTGATCTCACCCATCTCATGATCATCAACGTAGAGTGTGTTATGAGCAAGAGCTGAGACAAAGTAGGCTCTCCAGTCCTTCCAGACAGATGAGCGGTAGATGTAGCGGCCACAGTCAACAAGGATATCCTCGCCCTTTAACGTCACTTCAGCATGCATGGAATCATTGTGGCTATGTGTGGAGCGTTCTCCAAGCTCCAGCTGTGTAGAATGTGTGCAGAGGTAGTCTGCCTTGCTATCCCAGCCGGTCCTGACAACATAAACACCTTCTTCGCTGTACTTGTAATCCTTCTGCTCAGGCTCCTTTCCTTCCTTGCGCAGAGTAGCGAAATAAAGGAATTCCTCATCCCCGAATAATTCATACATCCACTTCATATAGGCTCTCAGCTCATTGAGATCCTGAGGGAAGAATGAGAGGTTCATGCCTTCATAGATGGAAGTATCGGCCCTGCGTGTGGTCAGATCATCCCTATCTGCATCTCCGATCATCGGAGTTGAAAGATCCGGCTTAATGAGTGAGCAGATATAGAGTGCGCTCCTTCTTATGCACTCCCATGCATAATCAGGCACAAATATGTTATTGAGACGGCACATATCCAGGGCCTGAGCAAATGCAATCGACGCAACCATGTGATAAACAGGAGTCTTCTCCATATGTATTCCATTGTCACTGAAGCAGAAGCGGACTTCATGCATCACACGGCCATATGCAGTATTGAACCATTCCTTTGATTCCTTGAATTCAGGGAACATGATTGCAATCTGCAATAGGGCACTTGTCTCCATACTGAGCCAGTTGGAAGATCTGTTATGGTTGGAATAATGCCCCATCAGGAAGAGCGCATGATCACGGATGCCGAGGAGGAAGGATGAAAGATCTTCTTCTGTCCATACATGCGAATGCCGGAAGATCTCAAAGACCGGAAGCCAGGTAGTATAGACACGGATTCCTGTTTCGATTGTCCTCCAGGCAGTTCCAGGGAATGGCTGCTTAGAGACAAAAGTGAAGTCTTTGATGAATTCATCAGCAGGCCATGCTTTCCTGAAGGAATGCATCTCCGCAATGAACTCCCTTGTGTACCTCTCATCCTTAGTCAGAGCATATGCCCTGGCAAGAGGCTGCCAATAAAGCGTACGGAAAAGAGACCAGCTCCATTCGTTATCGCGGCTTGTCTCAGTTGTCGGGTTAAACATCCAATCAATCGGGCCATTGAACTTATATCCAAAGATATCATGGTTCATGACCTTCTCTGCATCTTCCAGAATCTGGTCGTCCTTAAGGCCTTCTGCATCCTTAATCGAAAACAGATAAACAGGCTTCTCTCTGTTCCTATAATAGTCAAGCAGTTTAGCACCTGTAACTTCTCCCATGCTTTTGATGGCAGGGTTCTCCATATCCAGGAGTTCAATTAGATTTTCCGTATAATTCATTGATAACCTCAGATTAGATTGTATTTTTTAGACTGCATTCAGGACAGCCACGAAGGACTGTCCTGAATATTTCAGTATTCTATATAGCTCTTATTTTGCAAGATATGCTTCGTAAGCCTTCTGATATATAGGTACTATATCCTCAAGACCGAATGCACGGAGCTGAGCCTGGTAATCTGCAAATGTCTTTTCATTGAGCTCGATGGCACCAGTGATGAACTTTGTCTCCATCTCCTCAGCAAAAGTCTTTACCTTATTGATTACAGAAGCAACCTTTGCACTGTCTTCAGATGAAATAGATACAGTAGGAAGCATGTACTTACCATAGTCTGTCTGAGCCCAAAGCTTGAGAGCCTCAGACTGCTCCGGTGTATCGTAGTACTGCTCGATATATCTTGGATCCTGTACCATTGGACCATTTGTAGCACACCTCATGTACTTAGCCATGACATCATCCTTGTTCGAATTTACGAAATCTGTGTATGTCGGGTAACCGTCTACCATTGTATATGTAACACCCTCAATACCGAAGTTAGCAAGGAGATGGCCTTCTTCACTATAAGCGTAGTCAAGAAGCCTTGCAGCAGCTTCAACATTCTTGCAGCTTGTTGTGATAGCAGCAGAAGAAGATGCAGCTGTATCATAAACAGTATTCATCTTAGCAAACTTTGAATTTGTTCCAGCAACCTTTGAGAGCGGCTTTGCAGAAGAAATCTCAGCGTTTTCAATAGACTTCACTGCAGTAGCAATCAGAGAGCCAGGATTGTAGCCGATAGCAATCTTGCCAGAGAGGAACATTGAGTTCATGCCGTTCTTATTAACAGACATGTAGTCGTTGTCGAGCAGGCCTTCAGCATAAATCTTATGCAGGAAAGCAAGGTAGTCATATCTGTTGTGCTCGAGGTAACCGTGCTTGACTACACCATCCTCAACATACCAGTCATCCCAGGAATCAAATGCTGGAGCAAAGAATCTGCTGAGGTGCTCTGGCCTGATAGACATTGGGATCTCTACAACACCAGCATTCTTGATTGCAACAAGAACGTTATAGAGCTCTTCTGCTGTTTCAGGAGCCTTATCAAAGCCTAATGACTTGAGGATGTCCATTCTGTAGACTGGACCTTCAGAGAAGAGAAGCGTGTTATTCTCATAGCCATAACCTCTGATGAATGGGAAGCAATAGTAAGTGCCATCATCCGTAGAACATGCCTTTGCAATATCAGGATGCTCATTGAGGAACTTTGTGATGTTTGGGCAGTACTTCTCGAAAACATCATTGAGCGGAATGATAAAGCCATCATCAATAGCACTCTGAGGACCGCCTACATATGATGCCCACTTGTACTCAACGATATCTGGAAGATCACTTGAAACCTGGAGAATAGAGAACTGCTCGCTGAGAATCTTATTCTCAGAGGAAACATTTGTGAACTCAATCTCTGTGTTCGTTCTCTTCATGACTTCCTGCCAATACGGAAGCTCAGAGAAGTCATTGACGTTCTTGATCTTTGAGCTCATCGGAGCCCAGTAGGTGAGCTTTGCTGGACCATTGGATGCTTTTGCAGTCTCCTGTGTGCCCTGAGCGAAGACAGGAATTGCAATAGTCATGATAGCTAAAGCAATAAGTAAAACTTTCTTCATAATTTATCTCCTTTTTTGGTTATAAATTCAAATAAGATTCAATTCTGTAGTCCAGGCAGAATAGGCATCCTGAAGAGCCTTTCCTAAGCCGGGGATTGTGTAATAGACACTGCCGCTGTCGTCTTTTCTGACTACACCATGGGAAGTCATATCAACAACACCGCGTGCCTGGGCAAGAAGCACAGCATGAGTATGCTCACGGGCAGTCTTCAGTGTGCAGATAGGCTCCCTGCCCTCTTCTATGCAGCGGACTGACTCCCAGAGCTTTTCCAAGCGTTCTCCCTTGTCAAGCCCAGTATAATCAATAACTCTTCCATCCGCGAGATGCCCGACAAAGCCATTCGCAACTCCCTCTACATAGCCACCGTCAAATTCATAGTAGCTCCATGGACCGACCTTGACCTCATCCACTGCATGGGAAGCATAGTAATAGAGCTCTGTACCTTCAGCTGTCACGAACTTAAGGATAGCTGTATCACAATTTGTGATTGTCGGGCGGACCCTGATGAGAGAGCCTTCACAGCTAATACTGACAGCACTCTCATCCATAGCCTTTCCGAGAAGGAATACCATATTCTGATACTGATGGGCACAGGCATTAGTGAACGGTGAGTCGAAAACCTTCTCTCCATGGCAAAGCACAGCGCCTGCCCAGTTAGATCTGGCATAATAGATGTCGTTGCGTCTCATAAGGCGCAGGGTCTTGAATCGGACAGGCCTTCCGTATAGGCCGGCAAGTATATCCTTTTTCAATGCGATGACATCACGGGAGAAGCAGAGCTGGTAGCCAACAGCCACAAAAAGGCCTGTCTCACGGCTCTTCGCTTCCATGGCATCAATCTGCGATTCATCAAAGCATACAGGCTTCTCAGTCAGGACATTGCTGCCATTCTCAAGTGCCAGCATCACATAAGGATAATGAGTGTGAATAGGCGAAGAAATGATAGTCAAGTCCACTTTATTGGAGGCAAAGAACTCCTCAGGAGATCCATAAATAGGAATGCCCTTCTTCTGTACCTCTTCAAAAAGAGGACTTTTCTTGGCAAATGGATCGGCAATCGCAACAAGCTCTGAACCAAGGACATCCCTTGAGAGATATTCCTTCACATAGTTCTCGCCATAACCGCCCATGCCGCAAAGAAGAACTCTGACTGACATCTCAACACTCCTTAAATGCAGATTTCAGGATACCTGCAGCATCTACTTCCAGAGCCTTTGTAGGACATACCTGGAAACAATAACCACAGCCGATGCAATTCTCAGTCTTCTGAGCCTTCCTTCCATCAAGAGCAATGCCCTTATACCAGCAGACATCCTCACAGCGGCCACAGCCTATGCACTTATCCTGGTCAACCTTACGCACACGGTATGCTTCACCAAGTTTTTTCTGTCTTTCCTTTGCGAAGCTCTCTGGCATATTGAAAAGCTTAAGAGCCTCCCCCTGCAGATCCTTAACAGAAGCATAGCCATTCTTGTCCATCCAATCAGAGCACTGCTTCATGAGATGTGCACACTGCTTGATGCCCCCAGAGCATGCAAGAGCTCCGAGCTGGACCATTTCAGAACCAGCCATGATATAGCGAAGGGCCTGATCATATGAGAAGACTCCACCACCAGCATACATAGGGATTGTGATTCCACGGCTTCTGGCATCAGCAACTTCAAAACAGACTAAAGGATTAGCCTGTGTTCCACCGTAACCAGCACCTGGACGAGGCTGTGTTGTCTGCCAGTCAAGATCAAAGTAGAAAGCCTTCCATCTAGCAGTTGGACCAACAGCATCGGCACCTGCTGCGACAGCACGGCGAATGGAAGTCAGACAGTCTATGTCCTCAACTGCAAGCTTTACCATTACTGGAGTACCTGGAACAGCTGCCTTTATCATTTTTGTGCAGGTCTCTACAAGCTGATAATAATTGAACTGTCTATCTGAAGCAGTTGCAACACCAGGAGTATTGAAATGAAGCTCGATTGCATCAGCACCAGCGTTTACGACTTCTTTTGCTTCAGTCACCCACCTCTTCTTCCAATCCGGGTACTTCTCAATATCATGGTAATGTCCAACAGAAGCCCACAGCTTTGTCTCTGGATACATATCCTTGCGTGCTCTTCTGACCTCTTCACAGTATTCATCAAGAGAAGCAATCTTATCAGCAAGCTGGTTTCCTACAGCATGAGAATGGAAGGCTGGCTGCCCTTTGATCACAGCATCAAAACTTGGATAGAAGAAACCGCCACCGCCCATGCCATGGCCAAAATTCCTCATTGTGATAGCACCTGGCTTACAAGCAGAGCTCTTTATAACATTGTCGGCCCCTCTTGTTGCCGGACTGGAAGCGATAACAAACGGATTGATCATATCAAAACAATCAATATGCATGTCAGCCATACTCAAACTCCTTTTCGCAGCAGGTCTTTCAGAGCCTCTGCATCTTTATTGAACTGCTCAATGGAATCCCCAAGAACGAACTCCAGAAGAGCATAATATTCCTTCTGTTTATCAAGTTTGGAAAAATAAGTCTTCCAATGCTCAATTCCTTCTGAAAAAGGCCTTCTCCCGGTCTTATCCCAGTAATATACATGAAGATATGACAGATATGGAAGAATCATCTCCAGTCCCTCTGCCCTCTCTGCAAAAGACAAAGCCTGCGTTGGCTGCCAGAGCGTGCGGAGATTAGGACTTGAAATGGCCTTCAGCGTATCAAATCCTGACTGGTTCTCATCTGTCAGTGTATTCTTATGCCATTCCAGATTGAGAACAACACCATATTGGCTGGCTAATCCGACAGCATCCTTAAGCTCTGAGAGGAGTCCAGCTCTTTCATCATCTGTAAGTTCCCTAGATGACTTACTGCCCGCCCAGATACGTACATTATCGGTACCCATGGCAACCGCCGTCTCAAGACTCGGACGGATGTCCATATTCTGTCCAAGACGGTAGTAGGAACCATATCCAGCAATCTTCAGGCCACGCTCGCGAGTTAGATCTGCTGCCTTTTTTGCATATTCCAAGTCACCCCTTGGGATATGATGGTTCTCACTCCACTCGATTGCAGAGAGGCCTGCTGCAGAAGCAATATCAAGGACCTCTTCAACTGGCCTCCCCTTGAAGGTAGCACTGACAACTCCAGGTATAATCATATATCAGCCCTTTACTGCACCAACCATAACACCCTTAACAAAGTACTTCTGTAAGAATGGATAGATTGCAAGAATCGGAAGCGTAGCGACAACTATGGTTGCATATTTAACAGAATCTGATGAAAGAGCCAATGATTCCATGGAACCGGAAGACATGGCAGCTGTATCGTCCTGTACCAGAATGGTTCTGAGAATAAGCTGCAATGGATACATGCTCTTCTTTCTGAGGTAGATCATTGCCGGGAACCATGAATTCCAATGTGATACCGCATAATAGAGGGTAATAACAGCAATTGATGCCTTACAGACTGGAACCATGATCTTGGTAAGGATAGTCACATGGCCTGCACCATCAATCATAGCTGATTCAGGAAGGGACTCCGGGACTCCTGCCATTGCTGTTCTGAGAACCACAAGGTTGAAGGTATTGACAGCGCCAGGAAGAATCAGGGCCCAGCGGGAACCAACAAGATGAAGCTTATCTACAATAATGTATGTCGGTATCGTTCCTCCTTGAAAATACATGGTGAATACAATAAGGACAGTAAAGAACTTTATCAGCCTTGGCCCCTTTCTTGAAAGCACATATGCAGAGATAATGGTCAGAACAAGGTTAATTGATGTGCCAACGACAACAACAAAAATTGTATTCATGTAACCAGTAAGTATACTCTTATCCTGAAGAACCATCTTATAGCTATAAAGAGATGTCTTGATAGGATGCCAGTAAATCCCGGAATGCTTCATGACCTCGAATGGATCAGAGAACGAAGCGAAGACAATGCTCATGAGAGGGATGATGACAGCCAGAGACAGAAGCAATGTCACAATAACTACAAAAACGTGGAAAATCTGCTCTCCTAATGTATATTTGACTTTCATTTTGATTCCTCCCCTATTACCAAAGACCTGAGCCAGTCAGCTTATTGGAAATCTTGTTGGTAGTCCATACAAGGATGAAGCTGACGATTGAGTTGAACATTCCAACTGCAGCAGCATAGGAATAATTGAGATTCAGCAGACCCTCACGGTATACATAAGAGTTGATTACATCTGCCACTTCATATGTCATAGGATTATACATAAGGATGATCTTCTCATAGCCTACGTTGAACATCTTTCCTACCTGCAGTATCAGCATGATAATGATTGTAGGAAGAAGACCTGGCAATGTGATAGACCAGAGCTGTCTGAGTTTTCCTGCCCCATCGATTCGCGCAGCCTCATAGAGCTGAGCATCTATAGCAAGAAGGGCTGCCAAGTAGACAATTGAGTTCCATCCTATATTCTGCCATATGCCAGAGATGATATATAGCGGAAGGAAGTACTTCGGTTCATTTAGCATCGTCACAGGCTGGAATCCAAAATGGGAAAGGAGTGTAGTGATAGCGCCATTCCTGCCAGTCAGATCCATTACGATGGAGGTGACAACAACGATGGAAACGAAGTGCGGGATGTAGGTAATAGTCTGAACGACCTTTGAATAAGTCTTAGAACGGAGCTCACTGATGAAAATAGCAAGAATGATCGGGCAAGGGAAACTGAAGATCAGGTTTGTGATACTGATTCTGATAGTATTAGTCAGAGTCCTCTTGAAATAATAATCATGAATGAAATTCCTGAAGTGAGTAAGCCCCACGAATGGAGACTTCCAGAAGCCAAGCCTCGGCTTATAATTCTCGAAAGCAATAATCAGGCCGAACATAGAGCCATACTGGAAGACAATGTAATAAACAAGAACAGGGATAAATAGAAGATATAGGGTCTTGTATTTAGACCAGTCTTTCTTCATTTTTAATCCAAGAGGGATATCCAAGGATGGATCTGCATTAGTGTTTTTCATCTTTGATTTCTTTTTCATGGTAAAACAACCTTTTGTATGAACAGCATAAGGCACAGTATTAAATGTGAAAATTGACAAAAAAAGAACTTCAAGTGTCAATATTTTACTACTAAAATTAGCCATTTTGATAATAAAAATCAATTTATTTTTCGTAAATATATATAATTAAGTAAATCATTTTTCAATATTTAGCCTTAAGGAAATTTTGGCAGAAAAACTTAACAGGTGTCTTTTCTGACTTTCAGATGCAATAATCGAACCATGCACATGAATTCAGCTTCTCCAGATACTATCGACTATATACACGGAATGGAAAATCGGCTTTTTCAAGGCAGCATCCAGGCATTTTCCACGTGCTATCCTCTTTCCTGGATGGCTCAGGCTCAGTAAACTGAGGGCACAGAGGGCTGATGCTGAAGAGAGGCAGCTTTTTCTAAGTACGATACATCTGGAAAGCATCCAGAGATACGAACAAAAAGGAGTACAGAAACATGAAGAAGACAGCAGTTGTAACAGGTTCCAGCAGGGGCATCGGCTATGCCATTGCTAGGCAGCTTGGTAAAGATGGCTTCAATGTGGTTATGGTAGCCACAGGAAGCAGGGAAAAGAATCTCGATGCCATCAAAGGTCTTGAAGGCGAAGGCATAACAGTCGGCTATGTACAGGCAAATGTTGCAGACCATAACGACCGTCTGCGCATCGTCTCTGAAGCTGTTGCGCTCTTCGGGCGTATCGACGTTCTTGTTAACAATGCTGGCGTTGCACCTCTTGTGCGTGCAGACCTTCTTGAGATGACAGAGGAATCATTCGACCGTGTCGTCGGCATCAACACTAAGGGGAATATGTTTCTGACACAGGCTGTAGCCAAGCAGATGATCAGACAGGAGCCGATTGAGAAAAGAAAGGGCGTCATCGTCAATATCTCATCCTGTTCATCTGTGGTTTCCTCCACCAGCCGTGGTGAATACTGTGTTTCAAAGGCAGGAATCTCCATGCTTACAACACTCTATGCTGACAGGCTTGCTCCAGAAGGCATTCTTGTCCATGAGGTCCGTCCAGGTGTCATCGCAACTGATATGACTAACACCGTACAGGCAAAATACGACAAGCTGATTGCAGATGGTGCATTCCCGAGAGCACGCTGGGGAACTCCAGAAGATGTCGCAAATGCAGTCAGTGCCCTCGTTTCAGAGAAGTTCCTCTATACGACAGGCAATTATGTGGATGTTGACGGTGGCTTCCATATCAAGAGACTATAGGCCGGGAACAACATCATGCAGTACAGATCCTATGAAGTCGAACACATCAAAGTGAACACATGCATTGTCGGCACAGGTGCTGCTGGCTACAATGCTGCCTGCCGTCTCAGAAGACTTGGGCAGGACAATATACTGCTCATCAGTGAAAACCGCCTAGGCGGCACAAGCCGGAACACCGGCAGCGATAAGCAGACATATTATAAGCTCACGCTAAGCGGTGACACGCCTGACAGTGTCGTGGAGATGGCACAGAACCTCTTCGAAGGAAAAGCAGTTGACGGTGATATCGCACTCTGTGAGGCTGCGCTCAGTGCACCAGGCTTTCTGAGGCTGGTTGAGCTGGGAATCCCTTTCCCTGTCAATCGCTATGGGGAATACATTGGCTACAAGACGGATCATGACCCAAGAAACCGTGCCACCTCCATAGGACCTTATACATCAAGAGAGATGACAAGGGCACTTGAAAAGGAAGCTGAACAGCTGCAAATACCTTTCCGTGATCATCTTCAGGTTATCAGGATCCTTTCAGATGGAGAGCGTTCTTATGGTCTCCTCTGCCTCAATACCAATGCAGAGGAGATCAAAGAGGCCTTTGTGGTCGTCCAGGCAGAGAATGTCATATATGCAACAGGCGGACCTGCTGGCATTTACCAAAACAGCGTCTACCCGGAAAGCCAGTTCGGAGCATCAGGCATGGCTTTTGAAGCTGGTGTGAAAGGCCGGAATCTTACAGAATGGCAGTTCGGGTTGGCTTCCGTGAAACCGAGATGGAATGTTTCAGGAACCTATATGCAGGCACTCCCACGCTTCATATCCAGAGAAAAAGACGGAACAGATGAGAGGGAATTCCTGAATGATTTCTTCCAGGAGCCAGGAGATATGCTCTCAAAGATCTTCCTCAAAGGCTATCAGTGGCCCTTCGATGTCCGTAAGGTAGATGGAGGCAGCTCAATAATTGATATTCTTGTATATCTGGAAACATGCAAGGGACGTGATGTATTCCTGGATTTCACACGCGATCCGATGAATGGAGACTTCGATTTCTCTGCGCTTTCAGATGAGGCATACAGCTATCTGAAGAAGGCAGGTGCGCTGATCAGGAAGCCGATTGAACGCCTCCGCATCATGAATGCCCCTGCTATCAGCTTCTACAAGGACAAGGGTGTTGATCTTGAGACGGAACCGCTTCAGATATCCCTTTGTGCCCAGCACAACAACGGAGGCCTTGATATCAACTGCTGGTGGGAAAGCAATCTCAGTCATTTCTTCGTTGCCGGAGAAGCAGCAGGAAGCCATGGGGTCTACCGTCCAGGAGGATCAGCACTGAACGCTGGACAGGTCGGTTCAACCAGAGCCGCCCAGTATATAGCCAAGAGGAATACATCATTCACTCAGGATGAGGAACGCTTCTCCATTGTCCTTAGAGAGGCTCTTGATGATATGATAAGGCTGGCAGAAAGAACCCACGGCGAAGCAGGGAACATCTCTTCGCTCCGGGATGCTGTCACATCGGCTATGAGCAAATGCGGAGGAGCTATCCGCGACAGAGCCTCAATCGCTTCCCTGCTTAAGGAAATCGATGCGCATCTTGCACGCTTTGAGGAAGAGGTCCGCTACACGAAGACCAGCGAGCTGAAGTATGTCTTCCGCTTTCGTGATACGCTTATCTCACAGAAGTGCTATCTGGAAAGCATGGTGAACTATGCCGAAGAGAAAGGCAAAAGCAGAGGAAGCGCCCTCTATACGGATATGTCTGGATTCAAGCCTTATGCTTCTCTTCCAGACACATTCACCTTCTCTCTCGATGATGGCAGCAAAGACAGCCTGATCCAGGAGATGACATACAGAAAAGGAACATGCACCTTTGACTGGCGACCGGTAAGGCCTATCCCCGACAATGATGACTTCTTCGAGAATGTCTGGAGACGCTATCGGGAAAATGGGAACATCGAATAAAAAACATAAGGAAATAAATATGGCAAAACATGAGAAATTCCACTACAAGACATTGGAAGAAGTAAAAGCAAAATGCAAGGAACTGGGAATAACGCTTCCTTTTGCAGAGAATACATCTGCTCTAGCCCAGCCTCTCAGAGTCCGTCAGATCACACTGCCGAACCGTTTAGGATCCGCTCCGATGGAAGGCACAGACTCCACACCAGATGGAAGCCCATCAGAGATGACGCTCCGCCGCTATAGGAGAATCGCAGAAGGAGGTTCTGCTGTCATGTGGTTTGAAGCTATCTCTGTCGCTCCGGAAGGAAGAGCCTCAAAGACACAGCTGCTTCTCACAAAAGACAATGTAGCAGAATTCCGCAAGCTGACAGATGCGCTCAAGGAAGCAGGACTCAGGAAGAATGGCTACGCTCCATTCCTGATCATGCAGGCAAACCATTCCGGCAGGTATTCCAATCCAGATAACAAGCCAGCACCGCTTATCGCATACAGGCATCCATTTCTTGAGCAGTTCCGCAGCGCAGATGACAGCTGCATCGTTTCTGATGATTATCTGAAGAAGACTGAGGAGAACTTCGGAGAAGGTGCAAGACTGGCAAAGGAAGCAGGATTCGATGCTGTCGATATCAAGTCATGCCATGGCTATCTTTTCCAGGAAGTTGCTTCAGCCTATTACAGGCCAGGCATCTATGGCGGTTCCTATGAGAACAGGACAAGACTGCTCAAGAACTCCATCAAAGCTGCAAAGGTCTATGAAGATGATTCCTTCATGGTCACTTCACGCGTCGGGATCTATGATGGATATCCGGAATTCGCAGGCTTCGGGCAGAAGACTGACGGATCAATGGAACAGGATCTGACTGAACCGATCCGCCTCATCCATGATCTTAAGTCCATCGGAGTGGATATGGTGGATCTGACTATGGGGAACCCGTATGCTACCACCCATATCACCAGACCGTTTGATATGGGCAAATATGCCCCAGACGAGCATCCATTTGAAGGCCTTTACCGCATGATCCACTCTATTGGAGAAGTAAAGAAGGCTGTTCCGGAAATGGTCATCCTTGCCTCTGCCCCAACCTACTTACGTGAGTACTCTGACCTTTATTCAGCTGGAGCTGTGGAACAGGGGCTCTGCGATGGCATGCTCTTCGGAAGAATGCAGTTTGCAGATCCAGACTTCGCAAATGAGATTGTAAATGGAAGGATTGACAAGAACAGGATCTGTCTTACATGCGGCAAATGCGGGGATCTGATCCGTTCACATAAGCCTACTGGATGTGTGATCAGAGACAACAAGACATTCATGCCATATTACAAGGAATTCCTTGAAGAGAAGAAAAGCCTTCCTGCAAACTTCAGAGGCTGAGAAAAGCACGGACGCAATCAATAAGGAGCTTACAAGATGTCAGAAGAAACCAGAATCAGTCTTGATGAATTGGAGAAAGTACTCTTTGAGAAGTTTCATAAGCATGGCATGGATGAGAAGGAAGCAAAGGAAACAGCTAAGATTTTCACATTCAATGCTGCTGATGGCATAATCTCCCATAGCATCCTCAGAGTCAAAAGGCTTATCGGGCATCTGGATACAGGCTTAGTCATCCCAGGAAGAGTCCCGCGCCTGCTCTCAGGCTTCGGAGGCCTGGAACGCTACGAATCAAATCGTGCTGCAGGAACCACCAGTGGCGTTTTCTGTGCAAGACGGTCCTTCCAGCTTGCAAAGGAACACGGCATAGGCCTTGTCGCGCTTCGTGATGCGAATCACTGGATGCGCGGAGGCTACTATGGCTGGTTAGCTGCAGAAGAAGGCTTAGTCTATATCTCATGGACCAACACAATACCTAACCTACCAGCTTGGGGCAGCAAGGAAAGGAACATAGGCAACAATCCTTTCGTTATGGCTGTTCCGAATAAGGATGGAAAGCACATGGTGCTCGATATGGCTATGTCCCAGTTCTCCAATGGGAAGCTGGAAGTAACCAGAAGAGCCGGAAAACTGCTTCCAGTAGATGGCGGTTATGATGAAAACGGGAATCTGACGAAGGTTCCTGGAGACATAGAGAAAACCGGGCGCTTACTCCCTGCAGGATTCTGGAAGGGGTCTAGCATGGCTATTATCCTTGATGCTGCTGCAGCACTGCTTTCCGATGGATACACTACAGCAGAACAGCTGGAATGCCAGAAGAAGACAGGAGAAGAT
>CAKQTF010000012.1 GCA_934276695.1 uncultured Spirochaetales bacterium | reverse complement strand
ACCTGAGAGCTATAGGCGCAAGCTTATCGGTACTCTGGATAATATTCTTAAGCTTTATAAATGATGATGTACAATATTCTTTTAGTTGATGATGAAGAAAATGTAAGATGCAGCATAAAGGATCTGACACCATGGAAGGATCATGGCTTCAATGAACCTGCTGTAGCCTCAAATGGAAGAGAAGCCCTTGATATGCTGGAAGACAGTCTTCCGGATGTAATCATCACAGATATAAAGATGCCATATATGAGCGGTATAGAGTTCATAGAGGAAGTCAGGAAACGCTATACATCATCAATAGAGATTATAGTGCTCTCAGGATTCGATGAATTCACATTCGCGCAGGAGGCGGTGCGCCTGAAAGTCGCAGAATATGTGCTGAAACCGGTATCAGTGGAGTCAATGTGCAGCCTGCTTGACAGAATAAGAACCAGAATAGAGAAAGAGAAGGCAAAGTATTTTGATTCTGAAAAGCTTTCTGAGGTGTACAAGGAAGCATTCAGCCTATACAGGGAGAAATACCTGAAATCCCTTATACTGCCATCAAAGAAGATTGATGAGGACCAGCTGTACAGAGCTGCGGATATATTCGGCTTCCCGATGAGAAGCTATACCCTATTTGCCATTGCTGTCATAGAGAACATGTCTACGATAAAGACACAGCTTGCCCTATCAGAACTGTCAAAGGAGACATTCGAGGAAGAGGAGGTACAGCCAGTACTGTTCCAGAACAATGATCAGTCAGTGTTCCTTTTCCGCTCAGCACTCCCATCTGATCAGGAGCATGCATTCAGAAAGCATGTATATAAGATGATGTCACTGCTGTCAGAGAATGCTGAACACTACTTATCAACAATGCTTAACATCGGAATAGGATCTTCTGTAAGCAGCCTGTCAGCGCTCAGATCATCATATAAAGAAGCCGTGGAAGCACTTGATTATTCGCTTTACCACCCAGAAGAGAGCATAATACGCTACTCAGATATAGCAAGCTCTGAGAAGAACAGCGGAGAAAAGGACTATACAGAAGAGCGTACAGGACTGATCCTTGCTGTGAAATTCGCAGGAAAGCCTGAGGTTGATAGCGCAATCGACAGATTCTTTGCATCCACATCAAGCTTTGAGGATATACAGATGACAGTCCTCTATATAATCACGATAATAGCAGAGATCTGCCTTGCATATTCACGGCTCTTCGCTGAGTTAATGGACCCGAATGAGGACCTATTCATCAGGATATCGAATATAAGAAGCATCTCAGCAGCTGTCAGCTTCTGCAAGGATATCGCAGAGAAGGCAAACCTGATGACATCGGGAGCAAGGGAGAACTCCCATATCAAGTTCGTTGAGAGTGCAAAGCGCATAATACTGCGCAGCTACTCAGACCCCCTGTTCGGACTGGAGCAGCTATGTGATGAGATCTCTATATCGCCAGCATATTTCTCTACTACCTTCAAGAAGGAGACCGGCACATCATTCGTCCAGTTCCTTACAAACACAAGGATTGAGAAAGCAAAGGAGCTACTCAGGAACAGTGACCTGAAGACATATGAGATAGCAGAGAAAGTCGGCTTCTCAGAGCCTAACTACTTCTCATTCACATTCAGGCGTAACACTGGAATATCACCATCCCAGTACAAGAGCCAGTACAAGGTATGAAACGGAAATACCGGATCAGGAAATCATTCCATATATCCACACTGCTTGCGCTCTCAATCATCGCTGTTGCAGTTGTGGGAATGTCAATCACAGGATTCTCACTGACAAAGCTTTATAGCAGCTTCCTCAGGAAAAGCGCTATCTCATCAAATGAGGAAGTGATCACACAGGTAAACAAGAATATTGACTTCTACATCTCCGACATCATCTCTGTCGGAGATTATACAAAGATGATAGTCGCACCTGATTCCTCTTATCCTGTATCAGATCTCAGAATAAGCCTTGAGACACTGAAGGACAGCCATAAGGACATAACAGGAATAGGCATATTCGACCTGGATGGAAACCCGCTGATCGCAACAGCCGGAACCATCAGTAACAGGGGAATACCGAATGAGGAATGGTTCCTGAAGGCAAAGGAATCGGATGACGAGGAGGATTTCTTCTTCTCAATCCCCCATAAACAGAATCTGGCAGTGTCTGTAAGGGACAGAGTGATATCATATTCAAGAAGGATCAGAATGCGGAGGGATAATGAGGAGATCCAGGCAATCCTGCTGATTGATCTGAACCTTGTTGCAATCTCCGAGATCACAGAGCACGGCTTTGCTGATCACAATACAGGCTATATCTATATAATATCAAACGATGGGAAGATAGTTTACCATCCGAAGATGGTCATGATAGAATCCGGAGACTTCAGTGAGGATATAGAATCTGTCAGAGACTATGACTCAGGCAGCTTCACATCATTCTTCGGCGGAGAAGAGAGGCTGACTGTGATCGAGCCTATTGCAAAGACAGACTGGAAGATAATCGGAGTAGAGAGCCTTGATGCGATAAACAGCCTTATGAATGCATTCAGGGCAATCATAATCATCTCATATTTCATAATCATAGTGATCACAGTCATATTCTCAAGAAGCATTGCACGGAATATAACAGGCCCGATAAGGCAGCTTGAGGAGAGCATGAGGTCTGTGCAGGTCGGTAATTTCGCGATTGTCCCTCCGCATGAGGGGACAAAGGAAGTGCAGTCACTCTCCAATTCATTCTCAATCATGATAGATAAGATTGTGGGGCTGATGAATGATATCAAGAAGACAGAGGAGATAAAGAGGCAGAGGGAGCTTGATGCCCTGCAGGCAAAGATCAATCCTCATTTCCTTTATAACACACTTGAGACAATCATCTGGCTTGCCGAGACCGGGGACAGCAAAGGTGTCGTGAAGACCGTCTCATCACTTGCATCCCTCTTCAGGATATCAATAGCAAAAGGGCATGATGTGATAACCATTCAGGAGGAATTCGACCATGTGAGGCACTATCTTGAAATACAGATGATGAGATATAGGGATAAATTCGATTATGAGATATCAGTACCAGACAGCCTTAGGAACTGCCCTACAATAAAGCTTATCGTGCAGCCTGTTGTCGAGAACTCGATCTATCATGGGATAAAGTATCTTCAGGACAAGGGACACATCTCAATCAGCGCGGCAGAAGCCGGCAGCAACATAGAGATCACAGTACAGGACAATGGAGTCGGGATGGACCAGGAAACAGCCGCAGCCCTGCTTGATCCTGATGCCCACATTGAAAGAAGCGGAAATGGAATCGGACTCATAAACATAGATGAAAGGCTCAAGCTCTCCTATGGGAAGGAATATGGCCTGAGCATCTGGTCAGAAAGAGAGGTCGGAACAACTGTCATAATAACAATCCCGCATCTCAGGCCGATTGATCCAGTACTGATAAAGCCTATCAGCCAGAGCTAGGCCTTCCTGCGCCTTCTCCCGCGGTATGGAGGAGCAAACTCGAATGCTCCAAGCCTCGTCTCTGCAATGCCTGAGAATCCTTCCGGGGAAACAGCTCCTGACGCTGAATACGCAATTTCCCCTGCAGGTGTTTCAAGTGATCCTGCAAATGAGATCCCTGCATCACCTGATTCTCCGGAGAAGGCTGAGGATAACCCTATGATCGAGAAGCTCCCGCTCACAGCGGAGCCATCGATGCTTATATCAATGGTTCCGCTGAATGTTCCAAATGGTGTCTTTACGCTTATCGGATACTCTGCCATGAGATTATTCTAGCATGACTCGACAATACGGTGGATTGTCTCCCTGACAGCGCCCTTCCCCTTTACAAGGGAAGTGAAATCATCAACTACCTTGCCATACAGGACAGTCTTTGTGACATCAAGTCCGAAGATCTTCTCATTTGAGAGAAGAGCCGAGAGCCTGCTGTCAAACGGACCGCAGTCTCCAAGCCTTATCCCTTCAAGAGCCGGAGCCACAGCAGGGATCATAGGATCAGGAGAGAGCGTCATCTCATTGCCATCATCATCCACAGCAAGCAGGTATCTGCACCAGAGCGCATACACAAGAGGCACAATGCTAAGAGATCCAGCATCAAGATCCTCTCTTGAGAGATATGCCTTAATAGTCTCTCCGAATCTTATCGAGAGCTTCTGTGATGTATCAGTTGCGATTCTCTGCGGTGTATCAGGCATGAACGGATTAGGGATGCGCTTTCTGATCACCTCATCAATGAAAGCCTTCGGATCAAGGATCCCAGGATTGACAACCACAGGAAGCCCTTCCTTATATCCAAGGATATCCACCATCTTAGAAAGATCCGGATCCTTCATCTCATCTGCAATCAGCTTGTATCCAAGAAGGCAGCCAGAGACAGCAAGCGCTGTATGGAGAGGATTGAGGCATGTGCATACCTTCATCTTCTCTACCCTGTTTACAGTATCGCGGTCTGTAAGATAGACTCCGGCCTTCTCCAGAGCAGGCCTTCCATTAGGGAAAGCATCCTCTATCACAAGGTACTGAGGCTCCTCTGCATTCACGAACGGAGCAATGTATGTATGCTTCTCTGTGATTATCGGCTCACTGTCCTCAAAACCATCCTTCTGAAGCATCTTCCTGACAGACTCATCAGGGCGCGGTGTGATCTTATCAATCATTGACCATGGGAAAGAGACCTTCCTCTCATTGCTTACATATGATAGGAATCCTTCTGAAAGCTCACCGCGCTCAGCAAAGGCCTCAGAGATCGCAATTACTGCATTCCTGAGCTTCTCGCCATTATGGGAGCAGTTATCCATTGATACAAGTGCAATAGGAGCCTCATTCATTCTGTATCTCTCATCAAGAAGCCTTACAAGCCTGCACAGGAACATCCTGGAAGAAGTCAGTGGACTGCTGAAATCCTCCAGATAGCCCTTCATCAGATTACCATCCGCAGAATAAAGCGCGTAGCCCTTCTCTGTTATCGTGAATGATACCATCTGCAGTGATGGATTCGTGAAAGCCTTCTCAAGGACAGCCCAGTCATCCTTCTCTGACGGATCGCATTTCACAGCTTCCATCACAGATCCTATGACTTCCTTGCTTATTGATCCATCTGCCTTGAGTGTGACGCCAAGCGTAAGTGAATCATGAGGCCTGTAGATCCTATCAATGATCTCGCCATCAAACCCCTCTCCAACAAGGATTCCAGTATCCATTGCCTTCTGTTCAATCAGGTTCTGGCACAAGCCTGCAGGGAAGATCCTGAAGATGTTTCCTGCTCCGAAATGAACCCATACAGGCCTCTCCTCTGTATTCTTCAGGATCTGCTCATGGTCATAATCAAAGAGCTTATAGCCCTTCCATTCATCCTTATTCCTAAGTCCTTCAAGTGTTAATTTCATTTCTTATCCTCGGTAAAATATTCAGGGAAGCTGTTCCTGAGACCTTCAAGCTCTTCATTTATCTTAAGAAGATGCATCTTATCAAGCTCAAGGGCCTTATCCTTATTGCCTTCTATAATGGCATCAATGATTGCCCTGTGCTGGTCTTCGACGCTGTCTGCAATCCCTCTATCCATATATGACAGCATCCTTATCCTGTACTCATTTCCAGTATGGGCTTTCAGTATGCTCCATACTCCTTCAAGACCGACTGCAGAGAAGAACATATGATGCAGCTCATCATCCCCTTTCAGAAGCTCAATAGGATTCCCTGATAGAAGCGCAGCATGCTGCTTAAGCAGGCTGCTCTCAAGCAGTGCAGAGAATGCCTGTTTCTCTGTCCCATCCATTGCCTTATCAAGAAGCAGCTCCAGAGCATTCAGCTCCAGGCTTCTTCTCATGAATCTCTCCTCTGTGATCTGGTGGATGCTTATATATGAGACCCTGGTACCCTTCTGGGGGAACACATCCACAAGGGAGTCCCTCTTCAGACGGAGCAGTCCATCCCGAACAGGAGACCTGGAGACACCATACCGTTCTGCAATGGAGAGGACATCAAGCTCCTCCCCTGGCTTCAGGACAAGATTCTCAATCTCATGCCTGAGCTGGCTGTAAACCCAGTTGCCATCTCTGCTGTCTGCGGAAAACCTCAAGCTCAAACTCCTCTTTTCTCTGCTTTATCAATCGCTTCCCAGAGACCTTCGATATAATATGCGCCAAGTGCCCTGTCATACAGTCCATAGCCAGGCATGCACTTCTCTCCCCAGATTGTCCTTCCATGATCAGGGCGGATCGGTCCGTCGAATCCTATATCATGAAGTGCCTTCACATTCTCATACATATCGAATGATCCATCTGATGAGAGATGAGCAGCCTCCTCAAAAAGCCCAGGTGCGAAGTGATGCAGATTCCTGACATGAGCGAAATGGATCCTGCCCTTTGATGAGCGGATGATATCCGGTAGATCATTATCAGGATTCGTGCCAAGGGAGCCCATGCAGAATGTCAGGCCATTATATGGCTCATCCACGGCCCTGAATAGCTTCTGGATCCTCTCCTTTCCTGTGATTATCCTTGGAAGCCCGAAGACAGGCCATGCCGGATCATCCGGATGGATTGCCATCTTTATCCCGTATTTCCTGCATACAGGCCCGATTGCCTTAAGAAAATACACGAGGTTGTCAAAGAGCTTATCCTCATCAACATCCTTATATGCCTCAAACAGCTCCTTAACCTTAGCAAGCCTCTCCGGCTCCCAGCCCGGCATCACGAATCCATTCGAGTTGTCATTTGTCTGATTGAAGAATACCTGAGGATCGATGTTATCAACAACCTTCTGGTCATATGCAAGGACAGTGCTTCCATCCGGCCTAACCTTAGCAAGATCCGTCCTAGTCCAGTCAAAGACAGGCATGAAGTTGTAGCATACGATATCAATGCCTTCTTTTCCAAGATTCTCAAGGGTCGTTATATAGTTCTCAATGTATTTATCCCTGTCAGGAGTACCGATCTTTATTGCATCATGGACATTCACGCTCTCAATGCCTTCAATCCTGAGGCCAGCATCCTCTACAGTCTTCTTTATGTCCCTTATCCTCTCAGCCGGCCAGACTTCACCAGCAGGGATATCATAAAGTGTCGTTATCACGCCAGTCACACCAGGAATCTGACGGATCTGCTGAAGTGTAACAGAATCAAATCCTGGACCATACCATCTAAGTGTCATCTTCATATGAGGAATCCTCCAAATATCTATAGCTACAGCTAGTATATTAGTATTTTAATATTTTGACCACTTTTTTCTGCATTGAAAAAGGCTGAGTCCGATGGACCCAGCCTTAAACCTATTTAGATCAGGTTACTGATCAGAGAATCTCTCCAAGAGCAGTACCGCACTTCTCGTAGAATGACAGTCTCTCAGCAGCATCTGCAGCACTCTTAGCAAAGAGCTCATCTGCATGCTCTGGGTTTGTCTTATAGAGAGAAGCATATCTAGTCTCACCCTTGATGAATGTCTCGTAATCTGCAGTTGCAGGCTTTGTCTCCCAGACAAACTTCTTGCCCTGCTCTGCTGCAGGATTGAAGCGGTAAAGCGGCCAGTAGCCAGCCTCAACAGCCTTCTTTGCCTCAACCTGGGAATATCTCATGTTGATTCCATGGTTAATACATGGAGCATAGCAGAAGACGATTGACGGACCATTATAAGCCACAGCCTCCTGGAGGCACTTCTGAGCCTGCTGCCTGTTGTAGCCAAGAGCACAGGATGCCACATAGACATAGCCATATGTCATGCACATGAATCCCATGTTCTTCTTTCCGACTTTCTTTCCGGCATTAGCAAACTTAGCAACAGCTGCGATAGGAGTTGCCTTGGATGCCTGTCCGCCTGTATTTGAGTATACCTCTGTATCAAGGACAAGGATTGTGACGTTCTTGCCTGAAGCAACAACATGGTCAACACCGCCATATCCGATATCATAAGCCCATCCATCACCGCCGATGATCAGTACATTCTTCTCAGAGAAGTAGTCCTGGAGCTCGATGATCTTATCAAGAAGAGCCTGTGACTCTGCATCTGCAGCCTTCTCATTCTTCAGTATAGCCTGGACTTCCTTCTGGGCTGTGATTGAAGCCTCTGTTGTATCTGTCCATAGGCCATAGCACTTCTCAATGGCAGCCTTGAGCTCTGATGAGCATCCCTTTGCAATAAGAGCATCAGTCTTCATCTTGAGAAGGTTTCTGTTGGAATCGACAGCGAGCCTCATTCCAAGACCATACTCAGCATTATCCTCAAAGAGTGAGTTGCCCCATGCTGGACCGCGTCCATCAGGTCTCTTTGTATATGGGATTGTCGGGAATGTTCCAGAATAGATTGAAGAGCATCCTGTTGCATTAGCAATGATTGCCCTCTCTCCGCAGATCTGTGAAAGCATCTTGACATACGGAGTCTCTCCGCATCCTGCACATGCTCCTGAGAACTCAAACAGCGGCTGCTTGAACATCAGTCCCTTAACAGTGTTCATATTGAGACCATCAAGGTTATCCCATGTAAGATTCTCAAAGTATGCTGCCTTCTCAATCTCACCATTATCTCTCTCGCCCTGAACAGGAACCATATCAAGAGCCTTCTCCTTTGCCGGGCAGGCCTCAACACAGACTCCGCATCCCTGGCAGTCCTCTGTATAGATCTGGATCCTGAACTGGAGGTTTCTGTCATTCTTTGTATTGGACTTGATTACAGTGAATCCCTCTGGTGCCTTAGCCACATCCTCAGGTGTGATCTGCTTTGATCTGATAGCTGCATGAGGACAGGACTGAACACACTGGTTACACTGAATACACTTTGTGCTGTCCCAGTGAGGAACAAATGCTGCAACTCCTCTCTTCTCAAGCTTAGCTGTTCCGGTAGGAAGCTTACCATCGAATGACATAGCAGAAACAGGGATTGAATCACCCTTGAGGTGCATGATCGGCTCAATGATATTCTTTGTGAACTCATCAGCATCTTCTGGGATAAGCCTCTTTGGCTCATAGCTCTTTGTTATTACTGCAGGAACCTTGACCTCAACAAGAGCAGCCTCTGCAGCATCTACTGCAGCCCAGTTCTTCTGGACAATCTCCTCACCCTTCTTGAGGAATGTCTTCTTTATGTACTTCTTGATCAGCTCTATAGCCTCGTCATGCGGCAGTACATTTGCGATAGCAAAGAATGCAGCCTGCATTACAGTATTGATTCTTGATCCAAGGCCTACAGCACGTGCAATCTTAAGAGCATCGATATTGTAGAAGCGGATCTTCTTATTTATGATCTGCTCCTGCTCCTCTCTTGTAAGATGCTCAAAGACCTCATCAGATGGGATCTGAGAGTTAAGGAGGAACACACCACCTTCCTTAAGGGCTGAGAGCATATCATAGCGTCCGATATAAGCAGGGTTATGACATGCAACGAAATCAGCATGGTCAATGAGCCATGGCATATCAAGCTTGCCTTCTCCGAATCTGAGATGGGAGATTGTTATACCGCCAGACTTCTTTGAGTCATAAGCGAAGTAAGCCTGTGCATTCTGGTTTGTATTATCTCCGATGATCTTAATGGAGTTCTTGTTTGCACCGACTGTTCCGTCTGAGCCAAGACCCCAGAACATGCAGGAGACAACACCAGCAGGAGTCACATCGATCTTCTCCTTTGAGATTGGGATTGACTTGCCTGTTACATCATCATTGATTCCTACTGTGAAGTTATGCCAGCAGCTGTCTGTTGCAAGGAAGTCATAGACGCTCTTTGCGTGTGTAGGAGTGAAGTCCTTTGAGGAGAGTCCGTATCTTCCGCCGATAACCTTTATGCCTTCCCTTCCCATCTGAGCAAGAGCTGCAACGACATCAAGATAAAGAGGCTCGCCTGTTGCTCCGATCTCCTTTGTCCTGTCGAGTACAGCAATCTTCTTAACTGTCTTAGGAAGAGCTGCCACGAAATGCTCTGCAGAGAATGGCCTATAGAGCCTTACCTTAAGAAGGCCGACCTTGCCGCCTCTCTTGTTGATATAATCCACAACCCACTCGAATGTGTCAGCTGCGCTGCCCATTACAATAACAACATCTGTTGCATCTGGAGCACCGACATAATCGAACAGGTGGTACTGCCTGCCTGTGATTGTTGCAACCTTATCCATGTTCTTCTGGACAATTGCAGGTACTTCATTGAAATATTTATTTACAGTCTCTCTTCCCTGGAAATACACATCCTCATTCTGAGCTGCGACCTTTGTCATAGGATGCTCAGGGCGCTGAGCTCTTGATCTGAATCTCTCAATGTACTTCTCATCAACAATCTTCTTGATATCATCATAGGAGATCTGCTCAACCTTCTGAATCTCATGGGAAGTTCTGAATCCATCAAAGAAATTCAGGAATGGAACCTGTGATTCAAGCGTTGAAAGATGTGCCACAAGGGCAATATCCATAGTCTCCTGGATTGAAGAAGCACAGGTCATTGCGAATCCTGTATTACGGCATGCCATGACATCTGAATGGTCACCGAAGATTGACAGTGACTGAGCAGCAAGAGCTCTTGCTGATACATGGAATACTGTAGGAATCATCTCACCTGCAATCTTATACATATTAGGAATCATAAGAAGAAGACCCTGAGATGCTGTGAATGTTGTAGTCAGCGCTCCTGCTGCAAGAGAACCGTGAACTGCACCAGCTGCACCAGCCTCAGACTGCATTTCCATGATTTCAACTTTCTTACCCCAGAGGTTTTCCATTCCCATAGAAGACCACTGCTCTGCATACTCGCCCATCGGGGATGAAGGAGTAATAGGGTAAATTGCGGCAACATCACTGAAAGCATAGGCAATATGCGCAGCAGCGGTGTTTCCATCAATGGTAACCATTTTCTTGTCTGCCATTTAATTACACTCCAAATTTTGAATATTCGAATATCGGTGAAATCCCACCATTTTCAAGAATAACGCAGTTATTGAACGCTTTCAACATTAAAAGAACGAAACATTGTTGCATTTTTTTCAATCTGTCCATACAGCATCATTCTGAGGCAAGGAAGAAGACTGGGATTTGACAAAAGCGAACATTTGTTCTCTAATAGAAAACCATGAAGACGTCACGTGATGAAATCCTGAGAGTCTCACTGAATCTTTTCTCTGAAAAAGGATTCGATGGGACATCTGTCAGGGATATTGCAGGAAGGATCGGCATAACGCAGAGTTCCCTGTACAAGCATTTCAGCTCAAAGGATGAGATCCTCAGGGAGATCTTTGAAGAGATGAAGAGACGCTATGACAGCCAGGCGGAGAAAATGAATCTCCATATAGACAGCAGTGAAGGATGTGACACTGATCAATTCAGCACAATGGCACCTGGGGAAATCGCAGAGAAGGTCAGAGCCCTGATTGAATTCTCTGCAGATGAACCATTTGTCAGGGACTTCAGGAAGCTGCTCACATCACTGCAGTTCAGAAGCACTGACTACGGGAGAATGTACAGCGAAAGATACGGGGAGAGAATGGTCTCATACCACAGGATAATGTTCAGCTCATTCATTGAGCATGGAATCATGAAAGACGGGGATCCGGATATTCTTGCAATTGAGTACACCGCCCCGGTCTTCTATCTGCTGGGGATCATAGACAGGGAACCAGAGAAGAGGGATGAATGCCTTTCGAAAATAGAGAGGCATGTGACCAGCTTCTTCGGTTTCCATACATTGCTGGAGGCAGAGAATGCATAGCAGATACAGAAATGCAAGAAGACTGCTGATTGTGCTCTTGCTATTGACAGGCACTGCAGCCTTATATGGTACCACAATGATGTTCATCTCTCCAGATGGCTCACTCTTAGGGATGGACAGCATCCTTCCATGCTTCAGAGTCCTTCCGCTATCAGAGTATCTGTACAGGGATTACATCTTTCCCGGGATTGCGCTTACCGCACTGATTGCAATCCCTCATATTGCCTCTGGAATCATCATGATAAAGCGCAGAAGTCAGTGCAATGCATCAGTAATGGTCCCGGGGATGATCCTCATGCTGTGGATTATACTGCAGTTCATCATCCTGCCAGCAAATATACAGGCAGAAATAACATTCATAATCGGAGTAATTGAAACAGCAGCAGGATACGCAGCATTCGTATTCGGCAGGCAGGAATGCTTCAGCTTCAGCGCAGAGAGCTATAAGAATGCAGGAAAGGACTGCACAAAAGCCGTAGTCTATTTCTCCAGGCTCGGCTATACAAGAAAGCTTGCATACGAGGAGGCAGATAGAACAGGTGCTGTACTGCTAGAGATAAAAGCAAAAGAACGCGTAGGCGGGACTGCCGGCTTCTGGTGGTGCGGAAGGTATGGCATGCACAGATGGCCGATGCCTATTGAGCATATTGATTTATCAGGGTATGAGTCTGTCACGATATGCACACCGATCTGGGTATTCGGAGTCGCAGCCCCGGTCAGAGCGCTTCTTATCGAGAATAAAGGAAAGGTACGGAATGCAAAGATAATACTGAACCATTTCCAGCCTGTCCCTTACAGGTCAGCTGCGATAGAGATATGCAACATACTCAATGTCTATGACACAGAGGTCATATCCGTTGAAACACGGTTAGGCATTACAAGGAAGCGAGAAGCCTTCAGGCTCTGATGAAAGAAAGAGCAGGCCTTCCAGCCTGCTGCATCTATCATCACTCCTTGGATATATCAACCCCGAAATACTTCAGCGAAAGCGCTGAGAGAGTCCCGTCAGCTGACAGCTCATAGAGGGCCTTATCAACAGCTTCCCTAAGAGTCTTCGAGTCATCGCCCTTCTTCATAGGAATCCCAACCTTATTTGCCTCTTCTGTGAGAACAGCAATCTTCATATCTGCATCCGGATGCACTTTCTTGTAGTCATAGAAAGTGACTTCAGCATTGAGAGTCGCATCTATCCTTCCGGAGAATAGCAGCTCAAATGTCTGATTGAGATCATCGACGCCTGTTACTGATGCGCCATAGCGCTCTGCGACCTCTGCATATGTACTTGATATTGTATTCGCGGTCTTCCTGCCTTTCAGGTCCTCCATTCTGCTGATCGAGGCATTATCGCCCTTAACGATGACAGCAGTCCTGTTATATGCATAGGGGACAGAGAAATCGTACTTTGCGCTTCTCTCCGGTGTGATATCAACACCATTGACCATGATGTCATATCTTCCAGCATCAAGACCTGCAAGAAGGCCATCCCACTCGCCTTCTATGAACCTTGCCCTTACTCCGAGCTTATCGGCAATTGCCTGTCCGACCTCAACATCATAGCCTACAAGCTGGTCCTTCTCATCATGGTATGTCCATGGAGCCCATGTGCCTTCCATTGCTATTGTGATCTCTCCCTTATCCTGGATTCTCTTCAGGAGATCACCTGATGCACTCTCCTTAGATCCTCCAGCGCAGAGGGCAGAAGCAAACGACAGGGAAACAGCAATGAATAATAGAAACTTCTTCATATATAATCACTCCTTATCTATTAACTGCAGGAATTCAACAGTTCTCCTGTTCTTCGGAGAGGAGAAGAACTCATCAGCTTTCCCCTCTTCCGCAATAATGCCATTCTCCATGAATATGATCCTGTCAGCGACATTCCTGGCAAATCCCATCTCATGTGTGACGACAAGCATTGTCATGCCATCCTCAGCCAGGTCCTTCATGACAGACAGGACCTCACCTGTCAGCTCCGGGTCAAGCGCAGATGTGGGTTCATCGAAGTAAATCAGATCAGGCTCTGTGACAATCGCACGGGCAATTGCAACCCTCTGCTGCTGTCCTCCGGAAAGCTCCGATGGATAATACTTCTCACGGTCCTGCATCCCGACACGGAGCAACGCGGAACGGCCTCGCTCCTCAGCTTCCTTCCGGCTGATATGCCTCGCTGTGATAAGGCCCTCAGTGACATTCTCAAGCGCTGTCTTATTCAGGAACAGATTATAATTCTGGAAGACAAAGCCGGTATGCTTCCTTATTGATGATATATCCTTTCTGCTTATTGCAGGAAGATCATAATCCCTTCCCATGAAGGAAAAGCTCCCGCCATCGGCTCTCTCAAGGAAATTGAGGCATCTGAGAAGAGTCGTCTTACCCGAGCCACTCGGGCCGAGGATTGCAATGACATCACCTTTATCAACAGAGATGCTGACATCCTTGAGGACTTCCACAGCCCCAAAGCTTTTCCTTATATTCCTGGCATCAAGAACCATCAGACCTTAACCCCTCCCCTGGCATTGAGCTTTCTCTCTCCGAAATGCTGCAGCTTAGTAAGGACAGTGCAGAACATCAGATATATGAATCCAAGCTCGATATACAGAACAAGAGGCTGATATGTCCTTGCCACTATCT
>CAKQTF010000011.1 GCA_934276695.1 uncultured Spirochaetales bacterium | reverse complement strand
ATATAAAAGGTGACTCATATATCGGACCATTTGTTGCATATCTGCCAAATGCTACTTCTTCCGAGAGCGGAAATGTTGCTCTTGAGAACCTGAGATTAAATGGAAAAGTCTCTATTCTTGCTGCAACAAATGCAGGCGGAATCATAGGAAGGAATGAGTCTTCTTCTCCTTCTCTCCTCATTAAGGACTGTGCAGTCGACGTGAGCACTGGAAGTATGATAG
The DNA here is from genome assembly GCA_934276695.1 of uncultured Spirochaetales bacterium. Taxonomy (GTDB): domain Bacteria; phylum Spirochaetota; class Spirochaetia; order Sphaerochaetales; family Sphaerochaetaceae; genus Ornithospirochaeta. The sequence continues at coordinate 14,723 of CAKQTF010000011.1, read as the reverse complement.
AGACAAAATACAATACTCCTTTCAAATATACTGAGTCCATAACATACCAGGGATGGGCTGATTTTGTTGGTGGAATCATTGGTGCCGCTTATGGGAAGAATAATACCATAGAGAACTGTTCTGTGAGAAATATAGAACTGAAGGCACAGGTTTTTGCTGTTGGCGGTATTTCAGGGCTATTTGCAAAAGGAAAGATAAGCAATTGCGCTATATCTGATGTGCTGGTATCTCTTGATAGAGAAGAGCCTCTTGATGGAGATAATAAATGCAAGGCAATCGGAGCCATAGCTGGATGCACTGTGACAACAGGAGATGGTGATGTTGATCTTGGTTCTGTTTCAGTATCTGGCAGCTCACTCGCAATTCCATTGGCAGAGAGTGATGATTTCAGTCTTGTTTATAATGGCTATGTCGGAATTGATCGATCTGAAAGAGATAATAGCCGGGTGGTGACTGGAGTTCCATCAAAAGCATCAGGATTTACCGTGACATTCACAAAATTAGTATTAATTGATTAATAATGGATGTCCTAGGCAAAAACATGCCTAGGGCTTTTTTTGTGCAGCAAAACTCCCCGTAATCCATTTGGTAATCATAATGCAATACATATGAACTCAAAACCAGAATCTATAATAGTGCGTTGTATAAAAATTTTTCATATGAAAACTAAAAATGTTTGACAGTATAGAACGGGGGGGGGGTATATTGGGTGCAATGGGTAAAGAATGAGAAATAGAAATCTTTTTATTTTATCTATCGTGGTTCTTGTAATGTTATTTGCAGTAGCATGCAAAAATGAAACTGTTCTTCCTAAGTATACGGTCTCTTTTGACGCAGCCGGTGGATCGGAAGTAAAAGCAATCACAGTTGATACAGGTGCTAAAGTATCAAAACCAGTAGACCCGACAAGAGTAGGTTATTTGCTTGTAGACTGGTATCTTGGAGAAGATGTATACGATTTTGATACACCAGTGAGTTCTGATATAACCCTTAAAGCTGTATGGGGAAAAGCTGTAGGTACAGAGGCTGATCTGAGAACAGCAATTGAGGAAGGTAATAGTTCCATTATAGTGCTGACTAACGATGTTGCAATAAAGAAAGCATTATATATTGATGGTAACAAGAATATTGAGCTTGACATGAATCGCAAGAAAATCAGCCTTGATGCAGATTCTGAAGCATATGGAATAATAACTGTGAAAGGTAAGGGTAAGCTTAAGATTACGGGAAATGGTTTCTTCGGTTATACAGATACATACTATAACACAGAGACAACAGCTGCAGGTCAGAATGTTGGATATATTGTTACAGTAATGGATGATGCTGAATTGACAGTTGACAATGGATCTTTTTATGGTGCAATGGGATGCATACGTTTAGGGAAAGAGCGTAATGTTCAAGGCGAGACAGCAAAGGCATATATTAATGGTGGAGAGTTCAAGAGTGAAGTAAAATATGCCAATCACTATTGGACATTCAACAAGATGGATGGTACGACAACAGAGTTTGTTATAACAGGGGGGAAATTCTTAAAATTCAATCCTGCAAAAGGTGGAACAGAAAATCCTGATGAGGACTGGGTTGCTAAGAATTGCACAGTTGAAGCATCTGGTGATTATTTCATAGTAAAAAGCAAATAATCAACATTGACAGTATCATCCCTTCTTGCAGAATGATATCTTCATTTCTGCAGAAGGGATTTTATTTGGCGGTAAAGGTGCATTATAAATTATGCTTAAATCTTGTTGGCAAAATAAATTGATATATCATCAAAAAAATTTTTATGTATATTAAGCAATTTCTTAGATAATCTGTAAATACACTATCTTTGGCTATGGTAGTGCTAGATAATCTTACGTTCCCTCTCTAGGTCTTTGGCATAGAGAGGGTTTTTAATGATTATCATTATCCTTTCCTGATGATATGAGCAGCATCGTAGCCATCAGCACAGGGAATATTATGCTTGCAGCAATGCCTGTCTTCAGATTGTCACCAGTTAGAGATGCAACCATGCCTGCAAGCGTAGGTCCTGCAGAACAGCCGAGGTCTCCTGCAAGTGCAAGCAGTGCAAACATTGCAGTGCCACCTCGTTTAAGTGATGCAGATGAAAGAGAGAATGTGCCAGGCCACATTATCCCGACAGCAAAACCTGTTATCGCCATTCCGATCAGTGAGAATACAGGATTCTTAGAGATTATCAGAAGAAGATATGATGCAATGCACAGCACAGCTGAATACAGCATCAGATTCTGAAGCTTTATCCTGTTCCCGCACTTTGCATACAGAGTCCTTGATGTTCCCTGCATGATTGCAAACAGGGCTGGGCCTGCAAGGTCTCCTAGTGTCTTTGATATGCTTAGGCCTTTCTCTGCTATTGTGCTTGCCCATTGCCCGACTGACTGCTCGCTTGCACCGGAGCACATCATAAGGACAACAAAGAACCAGAATGCCTTATTCCTGAAGAGCTCAGATATTGTCATTCCTTCATCATCCTCAACAAGAGATGCAATTGGAACCCTGGTGAATATGATCCCATTGATTATCGGGATAAGGGCCCAGAGGATGGCAAGAAGCTTCCAGCTTGCACTTCCTAGGACCCTGAGCAGAATGGTTGTGATTATTATCACGCCAGCGCTTCCCCAGTTATAGAAAGAGTGGAGCAGGCTCATTGTGCTTGCTTTGTTATCGGTAGGGCAGGCTTCGACAATCGGGCTTATCATCACCTCAATCAGTCCGCCTCCGACTGCATAGAGAAGCACAGATATGAGAAGACCTGCAAAGTGTGATGGCATGATCTCTGGAAGGAATGCAAGCATCACAAGCCCAAGTGCCGCAGAGAAGTGGGCAATGAGCACAGATGCTCTGTATCCTATCCTGTCAATGAATACTGCTGATGCCCAGTCAATCAGCAGCTGAAGCGTGAAGTTGATTGTGATCAGCATTGTGATCTGTGACAGAGGTATTCCATATTCCTTCTGTAGAATCAGGAAGAGCAGCGGAACGAAATTGTTCACGACTGCCTGTACTATATACGCAACAAAGAATGCCTTTATTGTTCCATTGTAACTGATTGCTGTGCCTTTTCTCATCAGCCAAGATAGTAGCATCATTGATTATCCTTTGAAAACAAGTGAGTTAACTATTACATAACAGTAGGATTACTTCCTGTAGTAGATAGAAATATCTCAGAATCCACAGCTCTGAGTGGGTGTTATTATATCTAAAATTCTAGTGACAAAAACACAAAAATAGAAATTTGTAACAATTGGTGTTGACATAAGCGGGGGGGTATTCTGTAGAAAAACTTGGAGGTGGTTTTATGATTGAAACTGCATACGTTGATAGTAGTAGATTGCTAAGAGCTGTTATTAGCGGAACACACGAAGAGAAAATGATACGTTATTTGAATCGTGGAAGATTGCAGGGATATACCGCTAATAGTGTTTCCTATATTGATGATAGTGGATGGCTTAAAGTATGGTATGAAAGTGGTAATGAAGAAACGGTTCGTTATGTAGGACTATAAAATATGAGTGCTACAATCAAAGAAGTTTTTTATGTCGGTAATTCTTGTTATGTAAGTTTAAATAAACTATTTAAGAAAGATTTCTGTTTAGCTGATTCAGGTTATTCCCGTGCGACTCATACCAGTAAGAGAGTATATCTTTCGTCTGATGAGGATGGTGCTATATACATTTGGGATACTAAAAAACTAAAGCGTTTTTCCAGGATTCAGGTACTGAAAAAAACAAAAATAAGCGATGAGAGTGAGTTAGAACTTGCAATTAGAAAGCAATTACAAAAGGAAGAAAGAAATAAAACAGTATCTGAGTCTATGAAAGCAGGTATGGTAGGATTTCTAGATAGTGTTAATAAAATTCCAAGGGCAAAGTAAATCAATCTGCATGTTTGTGGCGGATATACTGCAAAGGGGGCAAAAGTCCGAAGACAATGGAAAATGATTACTCTGCAGAAGGGTAGAATACGAGTTTCTTAGCTGATGGTTTTAAATCTGTTCCTGATGGCGAAAATTTCAAGGTGATTGCCGAATAATCTTCTTTAGTGTTTATGGTATTGAGCTCTCTGTACCTATGGTATAGGGAGCATTTTCTTTATCTTCATGTAGTATTTATCACAAAATGGGAAATAAAATACCACAAAAATGGGAAATGAAATGCCACAAAAAAGGGAAATAGATGTTATGCTCAGCCGAGCAGTTCCTTCAGTTTGCTCTTGATCTTCTCATCATATTCAGGAGTCGCACCATGCTTTGTGACAACATAGTCAGCAAGCACTGAGCCTATGCGGAGGGCTTCTTCTGTTGTCATTCCCTTGAGAAGCGAAGCGATGAAGCCAGCAGAGAGGCTGTCTCCGGCTCCGACTGTATCAACAGCATCAGAGCTGCCTGCGCTGTAGCGTGTTATGCTTCCGTCATTCTTTATGAGCGAGGAGCCTTGCTTCCCTTCTGTGATTATTACATCGGAAACGGAATACCTTCTGCAGATCTCATCAGGAGAGGAGCATCCGGATTCCCTGAGCACAATAGGCACTTCGGCATCATTCATCTTGAGCACGGTTGCTGCTCTGAGTCCCTCTCTTATTATATCGCCGGTATAGAAGCTCTTCCTTATATTCACGTCAAAGAACACAGTATCTGCTGTCATATTACTAAGAAGGCGTCTGAGAGCAGTCCTGCTCGCAGCGCATCTCTGTGCCAGAGTGCCGAAATAGATGACGGATGCATGGCTTTCAATCCTTTCCGGGTATGGGATCATATCCCAGGCAGCAGGGGAGTTGAATTCATAATCAGCATCATCAGCAGAGAGCACGACGTCTGCGCGTCCTGTTGCAACGCCATCAAGCACTGCTATTCTCTCTGTGCTGAGGCCTGTATTCCTTATTTCCTCAAGGGCCTTTCTCCCGAGGCTATCGTTTCCGACAGCGCTTATGATGCAGCCTCCGAATCCCAGCCTTGAGAGATGCACGCTGACATTCAGCGGGGCACCTCCGAGTGTCTGCATTCCGTCAAAGCAGTCGAATAGGATCTCACCGAATGATATGAAGTCAGGACTTACCATCTGATCATCTCCTCATTGTTCCTGGCAAGGAATTCATTGCATAGCCTGAAATGGTTATTGCCGAAGAATCCCCTGTATGCGCTCAGCGGGCTCGGATGTGCCGATTCAAGGATAAGATGGCTGCGGCACTTTATCAGGCTCTTCTTGCTTCTGGCATAGCTGCCCCACAGCATGAACACCTTAGGCCTCTCATCTTCTCCGAGAAGCCCGATGGCCCTGTCTGTAAGCGTCTCCCAGCCATGCCCGGCGTGGGATGCTGCCCTATGTGCCTCAACAGTCAGCGTGCTGTTGAGAAGCAGGACTCCCTGTTCTGCCCACCTCGTCAGATCCCTTGACCATGGGCCCTGGAGCACATCTTCCCTCATTATCTCCTCATGTATGTTCTTAAGTGATGGGGGCTCGTCGACATCCTCGCTTACAGAGAAGGAAAGCCCCATGGCCTGTCCTTCCTCATGATATGGGTCCTGCCCGACTATTATCACCTTCGTCTCTGCTATCGCAGTGAGATGGAAGGCATTGAAGATCTTATCCATCGGAGGATATACCGTCCTCGTTCTGTATTCAGATTTCAGGAACTGCCTGAGATCCTGATAATAGCTCTGGCTCTGCTCTGCGTCAAAGAATGGCTGCCAGTCATTTCCTATGTTTATCATATTCGGATATTCTAGCATTTAGATTGAAGTAATAGAAGAAATGACTTAATACTGTTTCTTTGTGAATTAAAAATGCGAGAATGTATACAAATTCGGAAAATGAATTAAAATTATGCTTTACAATCATGAGAATGAGCCCTATCCTGTAAATGAGATAGGATTATGCAGAATTCAAAGGATTTAGCATCTGTTATATTCGAGACTCTTAAGCATGAGATTCTCAATCTGACACTCAGACCAGGAGAGGAGCTTACAGAGATAAGGCTATGTGAGCGCTTTTCTGCATCCAGGACTCCTGTCCGGACAGCTCTTCAGAGGCTTGTTGATACAGGGCTTGTAGAGAGTGAGCCATATCAGTACACAAGGGTCTCGAAGATTGATTACTCAGTCACATGCCAGATGATATTCCTGAGATCCATTCTCGAAGGCCGCATAATCTCTGATTTCACAGCCAGGGCAACAGCATTCGATATTGAAGACCTTGAGCACATAATAAGGAAGGAGCGGATCCTGCTCTCGGGAGAGTTCATTCCGTCTGAGTTCTATAAGCTCGATGCTGATTTCCATTCGTTCTTCTATGAGAAGATGAATGCGATGTATATATGGAGCCTTATAAACGAGAGTGTGCATTACACGAGATTCAGAATGCTGGATATTGTCAAGGTCGGAGACTTCGAGGCAATCATAACAGAGCATCAGCAGATGCTTGATATGATAAAGAGCGGGGATGTCAAAGACCTGCCTGCACTGATTGAGTACCACTTCAATGGCGGGCTTAGGCGGATTGAGAATAGAAGCGAGGACTTCTATAGGGATAATCTGATCAATTACAAATGAGATATAAAAGGAGAACGTAAATGGATATTCGTTATTCAACAGGAAAGGAACCATTCAAGAGAATGACAACCGATGAGCTCAGGGATGAATTCCTGATCACAGGAATCTTCAAGGCTGATGATGTGAGCTGTGTATATTCACATGTCGACAGGATTGTCGTAATGGGTGCAATGCCTGTTAAGGAGACAGTCAATCTTGAGAAGAACATTGATCCATGGAAGAACTTCGGAGTCAAGTACTTCCTCGAGAGAAGAGAGCTTGGATGCATCAATGTCGGCGGAAAGGGAAAGATCACAGTAGATGGCCAGGACTATGTAATGGACCACTTTGATGGTATCTATGTTCCGATGGGAACAAAGGAAGTCCTGTTCACTTCTGATTCAGCTGATGCTCCTGCTAAGTTCTACATCACAACAACACCGGCTCATAAGGCATATCCTTTAAAGCATATCCCTCTGGACAAGGCAATCCATAAGCACCTCGGATCCCAGGCTACAAGCAACGAGAGGACAATCAACCAGTACATCCATCCGGATGTCCTCGATACCTGCCAGCTCTCAATGGGCCTCACACACCTTGAGGAGGGAAGCGTATGGAACACAATGCCTGTCCATACTCATGAGAGAAGAATGGAAGTATACTTCTACTTCGATATCAAGGAAGAGAATGTTGTATTCCACTTCATGGGTGAGCCATCAGAGACAAGGCACATCATAATGCATAATGATGAGGCTGTGATCAACCCAAGCTGGTCTATCCACTCAGGATGCGGTACATCCAACTATACATTCATCTGGGCTATGTGCGGTGAGAACAGAGCTTATGATGATCAGGACTGGATCAAGACAGAAGATCTTAGATAAGCATAGATTTTATTGGAGGCAATAGAAATGGAAATGAAGGATTTCTCCCTTGAGGGAAAGGTTGCATGGGTAACCGGAGCATCCTATGGTATTGGATTCGCTATCGCAACTGCATTCGCTAAGGCTGGTGCAAAGATTGTTTTCAACGATATCAAAGAGGAATTCGTAGAGAGAGGCCTCGCTGCATACAAGGAAGCAGGCATTCCTGTAAAGGGATATGTATGCGATGTCACAGATGAGGACGCAGTCAATGCAACAACAGCTGAGATCCTTAAGGATTATGGCCATATCGATATCCTGGTAAACAATGCAGGAATCATAAAGAGGATCCCGATGTGCGAGATGAAGGCAAGCGAGTTCAGACAGGTAATCGATGTCGATCTCAATGCACCGTTCATCGTATCAAAGGCAGTCATCCCATCAATGATCAAGCAGGGACATGGAAAGATCATCAACATCTGCTCAATGATGAGTGAGCTCGGAAGAGAGACTGTATCTGCTTATGCTGCCGCAAAGGGCGGTCTCAAGATGCTCACAAGGAACATCGCATCTGAGTATGGCGAGTACAACATCCAGTGCAATGGCATTGGACCTGGGTATATCGCAACTCCTCAGACAGCTCCTCTCAGAGAGAGACAGCCGGATGGATCAAGGCATCCATTTGATCAGTTCATCGTTGCGAAGACACCAGCAGCCCGCTGGGGCACACCAGAGGATCTGCAGGGACCTGCTGTATTCCTTGCATCCGATGCTTCTAACTTCGTTAATGGACATGTCCTTTACGTTGATGGCGGCATCCTTGCATATATCGGAAAGCAGCCTAAATAAGGACTCAGCATATGCTGATCGGAGAGCCAGGGTGACCTGGCTCTTTTTCATATGTATACTATAGTGTGCATGGAGGATGGGGTGATGACACTGAGAGCTGTTCCTGTGAGACCTGGAATGGATTATTACAGTGGGATCAGGAAGCTTATGAAGACAGCTTTTCCAGAATGTGAGCAGTTTCACATATGGCATCTGGCGTACAAGGCTCATAAAGGATGATAAGACAATATGAAAAATGCAGTCCCTGCTATAAGGACTGCATCATCTCATATTACTTTCTATCTATCAGTCATCAAGAAGGCTGTCGAGTGTCTCTGCGATTGCTTTCTTATCGAGATTGCGGCCTATGATGCATAGCCTGATCATTCTGTCTCCGACTTCTTCATCCCAGTCATCCCTGAGCTGCTTGCTCTCTGCAAGCATCTTCTTTATTGTGCCTTTCGGTGCAGATGCAATCCAGTTCCCATAAGGACCGCACATGACCTGGCGTCCGCTGGTCTCAAAGACGTAAGCAACATCCTTCTCATCGCCGAACCAGATTGTGCCTTTGCATCTTATTATATTCTCAGGCCAGAGCTTCACGAACACAGAAAGCTTCTTTCTGTTGAAAGGCTTTCTTCTGTAATACACGAAAGTCCCGATTCCGTATTCATCTGTGTCTTCTCCCTCGTGCCTGTGCTCATGGTGATGCTCGTGCCCATGCTCATCATGGTGCTCGTGATGGTCATGATCCTCATGGTCTTCATGATCGTGATCATCGTGCTCATCATCTTCATCCTCGTCATCTCCGAGACCGCCCTCTGCACTGAGCCTCTGGCACCATCCAGCACTCATATATACCTTATCAAAGTCAAATGAATGCGTATTGAGAATATCGCTTACGCTGACATTGCCATGCTCAGTCTCTATGATCTTCACTCCAGGGTGCAGTGCTCTGATGACCTTGAGGACCTTCTCCTTCTCCTCAGATGTGACAAGATCGATCTTATTCAGGACAAGTGTGGAGCAGAACTCAATCTGCTGGACAAGAAGGCTCTCGATATCCTCTTCTTCCATCTCATCCTTCTTCAGAAGTTTCTCTCCTCCTGCGAATTCATCAACAAGCCTTGCTGCGTCAACCACTCCGACGATATTGTCTATCGTGCCGTTCTTTATTAGCTCAAGCTCCTGTGCGATAGGCATAGGCTCGCAGACACCGGATGCCTCTATCATGATGTAGTCATATTTCCCCGTCCTGATGAGCTTCTCGATATTCTCGGCCATCTGGCTCTTGAGAGTGCAGCATATGCATCCGTTTGTCAGAGGCACAATATCGCTTGTGTCTGTGATGTGGGCTCCATTTGCAATCAGTGATGCATCGACATTGATCTCGCCGATATCATTTACGATGACTGCAACCCTATATCCTTCCTGATTGGATAGGACCTTGTTCATAAGTGTTGTCTTTCCTGCTCCAAGATAACCGCAGAGCAGTGTTATTGGTGTTTTCTTCTTTGCCATTTCAGAGATTTTCTCCCAAGAGGAATATAACAGAAAATAACGCAATCGTTAAGAAAGCGGGGCCAAAATATGATTTAAGAGGGGGATGATTACATCTTCTTTATGGTATATTGGATATATGAATGATGAAAACCTTATAGAGAAGACAATAGATGGCGGTGAGGTATACAGCGGGAAGTTCCTTCATGTATTCCATGACAGGATCCTTCTTCCGAATGGAAAGGAGGGAGGCAGGGATTACATAAAGCATGTAGGTGCTGTGTGCGTGATCCCAGTCCTTGAGGATGGCCGTGTGATAATAGAGCATCAGTACAGGTATCCTATGCATGAGGTGCTTATCGAGATTCCTGCTGGCAAGCTTGACAGCAGAAGCGAGGACCATCTGGAGGCATGCAAGAGGGAGCTCAGGGAGGAGACAGGATATGAGGCTGGGACATGGATTGACCTTGGACCTCTTTATCCTACTCCGGCTTACAGCGATGAAGTCATCCATGCCTATATGGCAAGAGACCTCAGAAAAGGTGAGAGGGATCTTGATGATGATGAGTTCATCAATGTTGATATCGTCCCTCTCAGCAGTCTTGTTGAGCTTGTGATGAAAGGAAGGATACCTGATGCAAAAAGCCAGATTGTCATCTTGAAGGCAGCAAGGCTTCTGTCTATCTGACTATCTGCTTCTTGAGAAATAGAGTGACTCAGTGATCCCGGCTGTGGTTATGTCCATTCTGTAGTCCATATAGCTGCTGACCGGAATGAATATGAGCCCTCCATATGTTCCTTCCGGAGCTATGGTCTCTGTCCTCATAAGATTCATGGCCATGTAATCCAGGTCGGACTTCGCACTCTCTGCGCTTGCGGATGCTGATAGCATTGATATTGCTGCAGCTGCTGTGAGAAGGGAAGGGGACTTCGCTGCGACAGAGAAGCCGTATCCTGTATCATACAGATAATAATCATCAAGCAGCCATGAGAGGAGTGCTATGGTCCCTGCCCCGGATGCCCTGTCCTGTTCTCTGCTGGCTCTCTCGCTTATCCCTCTGAGAAAGTTCGAGTAGCTCCAGTGCCCGAGGTAATCCCAGCTGCCGCTCTCATAGCTTCCTCCGTAGATCCTGATATTCTCTTCGCTGACTGTCAGTGCCTCATCCGTATAATTGCGGATGAACATTGCTATGGCAGCCTGGCCGTTCTCAATCGGAGTGGACTCTGCATATACGGAGAATACATCATTCTCAACAATCTGGTATGACGAGCCATCATCGGAAGTACCGACTGTATTCCTCTCTGATTCCACATTATGCAGGTACTCTGTGGTGCTGCATGCTGTCATGGAAATGATCACTGCCATTATCATGAACAGCCCTGATATTCTCTTCATTTGATTGGCTCCCTGGGCCTCAGTCCTCAGGCGGGAATCTGACGAAGATGCCATTTTCCCCGACCCAGTCTATCTTCTCTCCGCTTCTGATATGCACTTTGATTGCAGATATGGATACTCCTAATGCTATCGAAGCTGCTGTTATTGATGGGTATACCTCGCTGTTGCCGCTCTCATCATAAGCTTCTATAGGTTTGCCTTTCATATACCCTCCGCCAGATAAGCTTATCATGAATTTCTGCTGTTTGTTATAGCTTTTGCCAAAAAGACATCTGTTTTTTTATCTCTTAATAATGCGATAATCACTGTTATGGTTGATATGACAGAAGGGAAGCCATTTGGCCATCTATGGCGCTATGCACTCCCTATATTGCTTGGGAACTGGCTTCAGCTTGCCTATAATGCTGTGGATTCCATAATCGCAGGCCGGTTCATAGGCCGTGATGCTCTGGCAGCAGAAGGCATTGCAGGGCCTGTGATGAATCTTGTCATCCTCTTCATCACTGGACTATGCATCGGGTCCGGTGTGCTTATGAGCGAGGCATTCGGTGCCAGGGACTACAGGAAGCTCCGGAACTGCCAGACGACACTGCTGCTCTTCGGGCTCCTCTCATCTGTACTCCTTACTGCAGTGGCTGTTATGCTCTCGCCGTATATACTTGTCTTCCTTGCTGTTCCTGATGAGATTCTCGGGATCACGGATTCATATCTCAGGATAATATTCCTGGGGACGCCTTTCACTTTCTGCTACAATGCGCTTGCAGCGGGGCTGAAGAGCGTAGGAGACTCTAAGACACCTCTTAAGTTCCTTGCCTTCTCATCTGTCCTCAATGCGCTTCTGGATCTTATATTCCTTGGAATATTCAGATTCGGCATAATATGCTCTGCCGTGACAACTGTGATGGCGGAGGCTGTCTCAGCCTCTCTTGCGCTCATTCACATGATAAGGCATGAGAAGGAGCTCTGCCCTGTAAGGTCAGAGCTGCACATCGATAGAGCGCTCCTGCGTCCTATTCTTGCATACGGCGGTCCTACAGCCCTGCAGCAGGCAATACAGCCTATCGGTAAGGTCCTGATCCAGAGCCAGGTCAATGCTCTTGGAGTCAATTCCATAGCTGCATTCAACGCTGTCACGCGTGTTGATGACTTTGCATGCATACCTGAGCAGGGGATTGCAACAGCCATTGCGACATACATTGCACAGAACAGGGGTGCTGGCAGGAATGGAAGGATAAGGAAAGGCTTCAGGACAGGGATTGCAATGGAGCTCTCTTACTGGCTTATCATATGCATTCTCTCATTCTCGTTCAGAAGGCCAATAATATCGATGTTCGTGAGCGGCAGCTCCTCAGCAGCTGTCATAGCAGAAGGTGCTGCATATCTTTCGCTTATGTCCTTCTTCTACATATTCCCGGCACTCACAAACGGCTTTCAGGGGTTTTACAGGGGAATGGGCAAGATGTATACGACTATGGCAGGCACATTCATACAGACAGGAGTGAGAACGGCATCTGCATTCATCCTGGCTCCGCGTTTCGGGCTTTCCGGGATTGCTCTGTCATGCGCAGCAGGCTGGAGCCTGATGCTGCTTTTCGAGGTGCCATATTATCTGGTTACATGCCATAAGAAAGGATTGGGTAAGGAGGACTGTGCAGTATGCTGAATCTCACAGTAGGAAAGAGCGGTAAAGAGGATTATTACTATCTGCAGGAAGCAATCGATGCTGTCCCATATAACACTGCAGCAGTGATTGATGTCAGAGAGGGCATATACAGGGAGAAGATCTTCTCTGATAAGAAGGATCTGACGATCAGGGGCGAAGGCAATGTACTCATCACATACAATGACTCAGGAAAGGAGCTGATGGCAGATGGGCTCAAGCGGGGCACATTCCGTTCCTATACAGCATTCTTCTCAGGAGAGAGGCTCCGCCTTGAGAATATGACGATAGAGAACAGCGCCGGTGATGGGAAGCGGGTAGGACAGGCTATTGCCCTGTATCTTGATGCAGACTTCGCAGAGCTTGATGGTGTGGATATCATAGGGCGCCAGGATACTCTCTTCCTTGCACCTCTGCCTGATGAGGCAGAGAGGGAGAAGAGGGGGTTCTATGGTCCACGCTCGTTCCTTCCAAGAAAGAGGAACATGAGCATATTCAGGCACTGCATGGTGGAAGGCACTGTGGATTTCATCTTCGGCTCAGGCGATGCCCTGTTCTCAGAATGCAGGATAATAAGCACTGGCAGAGGTTACGTAACAGCTCCGTCCACGCCATCCGGCGGAATCGGGCTTGTCTTTGATAAGTGCTCATTCAGTGTTATGTGTGAGAAGGACTATGGGGAGGTCTTCATAATGAGGCCATGGAGACGCCATGGCAGGATCTCGCTGTTCAGCTGTGATCTTGGAGAAGGCTTCAGTCCGTCCTTATGGTGCGCATGGCCTGGCCATGAGGATGAGAAGGCAGATGCTGCATGCCTGATTTATTGCACCGAAGCCTCTGGCGATATGCTCACAGAGCTCAGTGCTGAGGAAGCAGAGGACATTCTCTCATCGTTTTCCCGCATGCAACATATAGCAGAGTGATCAGAACAGCATGATTCTGCCATTATGGCGGAAGAGAAAAGCAGGAAAGAGAAGGCGCTTCTTGAAGAGCTTGAATTCTATAGAAACAGGAAGAGGATCAGAGAGGGATGGAATAAGCTGGATGGTAGGATCAGGAAAGCCATAGTGCTTTGTGTGCTTGCTTCAGTGATTGCCCTCTCAGCTCTCTTCTATATATCGCTGAGGAGCATTGCAGAGCCTGATATCCTCACTGAAGAGAGCTACCTGATGATATTATCATCAAAGAGCGGGAGCAGCTGGATGCTCTCAGAGAGGGACAGGGATCAGCTCCGGGATCTTGTTCAGCTTCCATCGATGAAGAGGAAGGCCTCAATCGGGTCATCCGGAAATGTCCTCTATCTTATCCTCTCAGATGATTCAGTATCGCTTGAATTCCCGTTCCGTTTAGAGAATGGCACTATATCAGGGGCTGTATGTGGCGTCCCTGCAAGGCTCTATTTCTCAGAGAGTGCCAGCGGCAGAGGCATGGCACTCTCTCTTATAATCGGCATCATTGAGGCCGAGCTCAGTCCTTTTTCAGGTTCAGCGCAGCTGCAATGAATGCGAGGAAGCAAGGATGAGGCCTGTTTGGCCTGCTCTTGAATTCAGGATGGAACTGCACGCCTATGAAGCATGGATGATCAGGCAGCTCAATAGCTTCAACAAGCCTCTCGTCAGGGCTTGTGCCTGCTATTATAAGGCCATTCTTCTGCATCTCATCCCTGAATTCATTATTGAATTCATATCTGTGTCTATGGCGCTCATGGATTGCCGGCTTTCCATAGTACTCTGAAAGCCTTGTCCCCGGTGTCAGGATGCATTCATATGCTCCAAGCCTCATTGTGCCGCCCTTTGGCACGATTCCTCTCTGGTCAGGCATCAGGTCTATTACCTTATGGCTGCTCTCAGGGTCGAACTCGGATGAGTTGGCATCTTTGTATCCTAATACATCCCTTGCGAATTCGATCACAGCTGTCTGCATCCCGAG
>CAKQTF010000010.1 GCA_934276695.1 uncultured Spirochaetales bacterium | reverse complement strand
TTCCTGGACATGAAAAGCCTGTACTCATTCTGTGAGATATCATCCATGCCCTTGCCTGCAACCCTCAGTATACCGCCAAGAACCATGCTCATCAGGAACTCAAATGATTCAGGATTGATCGTTTCCTCATAATTGAGCCTGAACACGCTTCTGAGGACCTCCAGAGCTTTCTCACCCTCTCCCATCTGTATGTACTGGAGAAGAAGATTCTCCATTTCACCTGGATACTCAGGCAGTCTGAACACGGGAAGCATATTCAGCTGTTCATAGGCAACTATATCAAGATCATTGTTGATCTTCTGATAGCTGAACACAAGCATGGCTTCCTTATGTGCCTGATAGAACCCCGAAGGAGAGGAATGGACACAGCTGAGCGCAATCGGGATTTCCGGTCTCTCCTTCCTTATCTCATGGACAATGGATATTGACCCATCCATTAATATATCCTTATCACTGCACCAGAGAAGATATACATTCAGATCAGAGGCCAGAGTGCTCTCTATCCCATATTTACCTGAAAGCTCCTGTACCCTGGAATGTACATCCTCATCTTTGGTTTTCTTCCTGAATGCAATTACGCAGCAGCTGTCTCCTCTTCTGACTCCGATCCGCTTCAGAAGCTCCTCTCCGATGTGCTCTGATGCATCAGATTCCGTCAGCAGGCGCCTCTTCACATCAGATTCTATTGTCCTCTGCTGGCTCTGAACCATAGAGCCGAGTTCCTGGTTCTTAGTCGCAAGACTGCTGATCGAATCACTCAGATAGCCTATTACATCATTTGATCTTCCTTTCTGGGCATCTGTTTCAGGGATCACATCAAATGTCTCACGCAGTGGCCTATATGATCTGATCAGATTCCTCAGCATCAGGCAGAAGCTTGCAAGAATATACAGAAGAAGCGAGACAATGACTATTCCATTAAGGCTTGCTATCCTGGAAAAGCTGTTCTTGCTCTCTGACATAGCAAAATAGATCCATCTCTCATATTTTGAAGGAATGCCGGAAACCAGATATCCATCGATATCAAAGGAGGCATAACCATTCCCATTGCAGTGGGTCAGGACTTCATCCATTACCCTTTCCTCTTCCTCATGCATTGATCCCGTTGAGATCAGCTTTCCTGCAGACAAATCATAGATTGCCATTATCTCCTTTGATGGCCTGATCCTCCTTTCAGATTTCAATATCTTATTGAGGTCAAATAACATCACCGCTATTGCCTTATCCTCAAGTTCCCTGCTGCTGTTAAGCGGTCTTGAAATCGCTACCATATGCTTCTGGCCATCCGAAAGCTCATGGATCCTTGTACCATGGCCTTTATCCATCAACGCAGCCTGAAGCTCTGAAAACGAGAATCCAAGATCGGACAGCATAACCGTATGATAGTATTCGCTTTTAGCGTAGTAATCGCCGGAGATGAGCATATCGAGAACTGGGTAGTAGATCAGGAGTATTGCATCATCTGCATCATACATGCTTTCAGTGCGCATCCTCTTTACAATCTCATAGAGCATATAACGCGGGACAGCATCATAGTCACCGGCCTTCATAAGAGCCTCTACGCTGTCTTTCTCTATGCTCATCCTTTCACAGAACCTTCTCAGTATTGAGATATTCCAGTCCAGTTCCTCCTGCGTATTCATGAGATGCATATTGTTTATGTAATCAAGCTCCGTTCTCAGCTCTTCGGAATACTTCTTTGATGGGAAGGAAAGCACAGCAATGGCGACTGCTGTGAGCACAATGTAAGAGATGCTCCATTTTGCAAGCATCATGCACATTCTTCTTCTCTTGCTATCTCCCATATCACACGCCTCAGAGCTCAGATGACGGGGTCCAGCCTCTGGGAACCAGAGGATGGACCGCCATTCATTTGTTTAGTGGCTCATGTAGTTGTCATATGCTTCCTGGAGCATAGCAATAGCCTTCTCAATACCGAAGCTCTTAAGCTGGCTGATGTATTTATCCCATTCCTTGAGAGAAACTGTTCCGGAAATGAACTGAGCTTCCATCTCGTCTGAGTAAGTCTTCACATTGCTCATTATGTCAGCATATTCATCAGTATGCTTATCAGCAACACTGATAGGAGGGAAGAAGTGCTCGCCCATATCCGTCTTCATGCTGAGCTCAAGGGCTTCCTTCTGATTATCCTGTGCATAGTACTGTCTGATATATTCCTCATCCTGTACGCAGACACCGCTTGTTGAAGCCCTTGTATATGCAGCAAGTGCGTTAGCAAACTGCATATTAGGATTGTTTGTGACTTCCTCAGTATATGTAGGAACACCATCAATCATCTCATATGACACTCCAGGGATTCCGAAGTTGCAAGTAAGCATTCCCTGCTCACTGTACATCCAGTCAAGAAGCCACATTGCTGCCTCTACGTTCTTGCAGTCTGTGGAGATTGCTGCAGAAACACCTGAATTATCATAGATCTGGTTCATCTTAGAGAACTTCGCATTCTGGCCTTTACCACTTGTCACAGGAACTGTGCATCTGATGTCTTCCTGTGTGATCTCAGGATTCGCATCATGCATGATCTGTGTATACTGTCCTAGCCCCTGTCCGAATGGAGCATTGCAGGCAGCAGCCTTTCCTGTTGTGAAATCTGTCTGGTTTGACTTCTTATTCGCAACAAGATAGTCCCTGTCGATAAGACCTTCTGCATACCACTGGTTCATCTTCTCTAGGAATGCCCTTCTGCTGTCCTCGATAAGCCCGTTCTTGACTACTCCATCCTCTACATAGAAGTTACCCCAGTTGTCAAAGCCTGGAGACCAGACGTCCTTCATCCATTCACTTCTTGTTACAAATGGCTTCTCGAATCCATATTCCTTAAATGCACGGAGAGCAACCTCCCACTCTTCAATAGTCTCAGGCCTCTCAAGATTAAGCTCATCAAGAACATCCTGTCTGACTACGATTCCGCCTGAGAACTGCGTGATGTTAGGCTGCTTGAGTCCTCTGAGGAATGGGAAGCAGTAGTAATTGCCATTGCTGGTCTTAACCATCTTATCAACATCAGGATTCTCTGCCATGAGCTTCATGAAATTAGGAGCATCATCCTTCATGTACTTATCAAGATTTATGATCACGCCATCATTGATTGCAGCAAGAGGACCTCCTGCATATGTTGTCCATGTATGCTCGATGATATCAGGATAATCACCGCTTGCGATCATTATAGCAAACTTCTCGCTCTCAGATCCGACTGTTGGATGAATGAACTGGATCTCAATACCAGTCTGCTCCTGGACATACTTTGCCCATGGGGTATCCCCAAGATTCGGATACGTTGTTGAAACGTTTGCATTAAGCTTCGTCCACCATGTCAGCTTTGTTCCTGCATATGGCTTGCTTGGATCCTTCACTTCGCTTGTCTGCTGTGCAGGCTCTGACTTTGCAGCTTCCTTCGATCCATTTGCGAAAACAGATGAAGCAGACAGCAGAAGCACCAATAGAATCACTAGACTCTTTCTAAGGTATTTCATTCCTTATCCTCCTTTTTTCAAAGCACACTCCTTCCGTGCTTTTTAGAACAGTCTAATAGTGCTTATCTGATTTACGATACTGACATTTTTGATATTGAAGTGACAAAAAGGGTGTTTTTAGGCAAAAACACGCCATTTCATACTGAAAAAAGCTGTTTTAGCATGACAAATAATCTGAGAGCTGAATGACAAATAACAATTCAGAGAAGAAAGCATTGATGATATTTTCTCTGAAATGACCTGAAAAAGATAATCCCTCCTTGCGCAGGAGGGATGGGGCTGTAGATATAATACGCAGGTTCAGAATGGCACTCCGGATGCAAGTGGCGCAGAGCTCTTCTTTGAGGAGAAGATAAGCGCAATCAGCGTTGCAATATAAGGGAATGCTCCCAGGATTCCTGTCGGGATCCCTGAGACACCAGGTATTACCCTTCCCATATTCGCTATCGTCATGCAGAAGCCGAAGAAAACTGTTGATCCAAGAATGCCAAGAGGCTTCCACTGTCCGAAGATAAGAGCTGCTATTGCAAGGAACCCTAGGCCATTTATGCCTGCTCCTGCATTGTACTCACCTGCATATGTGATAAGTATCACAGCTCCTCCGATTCCTGACAGAAGGCCTGATGCCAGGACTCCGATATAGCGCATCTTATGGACATTAACCCCAGCTGATGCAACTGCAGACGGATGCTCTCCGCAGGCTCTGAGCCTGAGTCCGAAGCTTGTCTTATAGAGCAGGAACCATGAAGCTCCCCATAGCACGATGCATATCCATGTCGTCCAGTATGTCTGGGAAAAGAACAGCGGCCCGATGATCGGGATCTTTGACAGAAGCGGGATATCCCGTCTGATCACACCTCTCACGACTGTGATATTTCCGCTTCCGGTTATCGTCTGGGCAAGAAAGAGAGACAGCGCAGACGAGAGCATATTGATTGCAGTTCCGGATATTGTCTGATCAGCCTTGAGATTGATCGCAGCCACTGCATGAAGCAGTGCCAGAAGCGTGGAGGCAGCCATAGCTACAAGGATACCGATCACAATAGCTGTATTGTAGCCGACACCTGCAGCCTGAAGCCTGACTATTGTTGCAGCTGAGGAGAAGCACCCGAATAGCATCAGGCCTTCAATGCAGAGGTTCGTGACTCCGCTGCGCTCTGAGTACAGACCTCCAAGCGCTCCCATCAGAAGAGGCATGGTATATGCAATAGCCCCTGGAATGATTATCTGTATGATACTCCAAAACTCACCCATATCACTTAGCCTCCTTTCTGCTCTTCATCATCGCACGCCCTTCTGCAGCCAGCCGTTTGCGCTCTGCCTTATCAAGGGATTCAATGGATACATCTGAATCAGGACCAAGAGCAGTAAGGATTGCTTCTTCTTTTCTCTCATATGACCTCTTGAACAGATTGTTCCAGAATGATGCGATGATGACATTGGTTGCTGTGAAATAGATTATCACAGCGATTATCGTATCAGCGAGTTCCGTAGGAATGCCGGTTGCGGCAAGAGACCCTTTTCCCATCTTAAGAGCACCGAAGAATACAGCGCTGAAGAACACGCCTATAGGAGAGCAGTTCCCAAGAAGACCGACTGCAATCCCATCGAAGCCTTCGTTTGGCATCTTTCCCATTTCCATTATATTCGAGTAGCCGCAGTAATATGAAAGCCCAGCAAGGCCCGCAAGAGCACCCGCAATAGCCATGCTTATCATAATCGATCTATTGACTTTTATTCCTGCATACTCAGCACAGTACCTATTTGCCCCGACAGCCTTAAGATTGAAGCCCAGTGTCGTCTTCTCAAGGATGAACCAGATGACAAAGCATGCAATAACTGCAAATAACAGGCCAAGGTTCAGAGTCGACATGCCTGTGAGCCTCTGGAGCCATCTGATACCGATTGTATGTGAGAAATCCAAAGGCTTCGACTTTACTACAATCGTTGGATCTATTACAAAACGTGGAATGAAGTCATAGACAATCCAGTATGCAGTCCAGTTAAGCATTATCGATGAGACGACCTCATGGACATTGAATCTCGCCTTCAGAAAGCCAGAGAGAAGCCCCCATAGCCCACCGGAGACCACTGCTGCAGCCACAGCAATCAGGATATACAGAGGCTTCGGGATTGAGAGAGGAAGATAATGACCGAGAATCGTGCATGTGATTCCTCCGATCAGCATCTGCCCTGACCCTCCGATATTGAACAGCCCTGTCTTATATGCAAAAGAGAATGACAGTCCCATGAATATGAGCTGTGTTGCCATTCCAAGGGTATTTCCTATTCTTCTCTTGTTGGAGAATGCTCCGAACAGAATGCGGTTGAACCCCTCAATAGGATTCTTGCCGACAGCAAGTATGAGCAGGCCTCCAGCTATCACTCCGAGGATAACAGCTGAAAGAGATACAAGAAGGGGCGATGCCTTCCTTGCCTCAAGAGGCTTATTTATCTCTCTTCCCTTCATTCCTTCCTCCTTCAGCCTTTATTCCAGCCATCATGAGTCCTACAGAATGCACATCTGTATCCTCTGTCTTCACTATATCGATCAGATGGCCTGAATTGATAACGGCAATCCGATCTGAGAGATTGAATATCTCATCAAGCTCAAATGATACAAGCAGTACAGCCTTTCCCTTATCACGCTGCGCAACAAGCTCTTTATGGATGAACTCTATAGCACCTACATCAAGGCCTCTTGTAGGCTGCACAGCAATGAGAAGATCAGGATCCGCTGTTATCTCCCGCCCGATTATGGCCTTCTGCTGATTGCCTCCGGAAAGCTTTCCGGCAAGACTGTCAGGGCCTTCTCCTGACCTGACATCAAAACGTGATATTATCTCCTCAGCATATGCCCTTATCTCATTCTTATTCAGGATCCCATGGCTGCTGAAGGGCTCTTTCTCGAATTCCTTCACAACCATGTTAGCAGTCAGCGGAGAAGTCAGGATAAGACCGCGCTTCTGCCTATCCTCAGGAATATGGCCAAGCCCCATATCGTTTCTCTCCCGTATTGAGAGATCTGTTATGTTCCTTTCCTTGAATATGATCTCACCGGACTCTGTCTTCCTCAGTCCTGTGATTGCTTCAATGAGCTCACTCTGTCCGTTTCCATCCACACCTGCTATTCCGACAATCTCACCAGCATGGACTGTCAGTGAGAAATCCTTAACACCTAGGACTCCCTTATTGTTCTTAACATTGAGGTTCCTGACATCAAGAATAGGAGAGCCAGGACAGCATGGCTTCTTCTCGACCCTGAAAGACACTGGATGGCCAACCATCATGGCAGCCATCTCCTCGGCACTTGTCGATGCGACATCCACAACGCCGATGAATTTCCCGCGCCTTATGACTGTACAGCGGCGGGCTACAGCCTTTATCTCCTCAAGCTTATGCGTGATCAGGATAATCGATTTGCCTTCACGTGCAAGATTCCTCATGATTTCCATGAGCTCATCTATTTCCTGGGGAGTCAGGACAGCTGTAGGCTCATCAAAGATCAGGATATCGGCATCCCTATAGAGCATCTTCAGAATCTCCACGCGCTGCTGCATCCCGACTGTGATATCCTCTATCACCATATCCGGCTCTATTGATAATCCGTATTTCTCTGATATTTCCTTGATCTTCCTGCTGGCGGACTTGATATCATAGACAAAACCGCCTTCCTTTCCGAGGATGATATTCTCAGCAACAGTGAAGTTATGCACAAGCTGGAAGTGCTGATGCACCATTCCGATGCCAAGATCAAAAGCATCATTAGGATTCTTTATCGAAACTTCCTTTCCCCTTACCTTTATCACGCCTTTATCTGCCTGATACAGTCCGAAGAGAATGCTCATCAATGTTGATTTACCTGCACCGTTCTCACCTAAGATCGCATGGATCTCACCTGATTCAACCTGCAGTGTAATATCATCATTCGCTACGATACCCGGGAATTCCTTCCGGATGCCGATCATTTCAATCACATGACTCATCTTGTCTCCAATGAGGGGCGGAAACCGCCATTATCTCGCCTTTTTTTCAAAAGGCCGCCCAGAAAAAGGCGGCCGATCAGATTTTTATACCTGATTATTTAATCAGTCCAGCTGCAGTATCCTGTACCTTGACAGCACCGCTCTTAACGAGTGCTGCGACCTCTGCAACCTTTGCTTCGATTTCTGCATTCAGATTAGGATTCGATGCAGGGATTCCGGCTCTTCCCTCAGGAACGCCGAGTGTGAGAAGCTGTCCGCCCTTGTATGTATCAGCAACTGCATCCTTGACCATATCGTAAGCAACACCTGCAACATCCTTCATTGCGGATGTCAGGATGCATGACTGGCCATTGCCCATATCACCGACAGAATACTGGTCAACATCAACACCGACTGCCCATACATCCTGGCCAGAGAGCCTTCTGTTCTTTGCTTCATTTATCACACCTACACCAGTTCCGCCTGCTGCAGCGAAGATTGCATTCACGCCTTTGTTGTACATTGCTGTTGCAAGCTGCTGCCCAAGTGCGAGATCTGCGAATGAGCCTGAATATACAAAGTTGGATGGATCCATTGCGATTGATGTCCCAAGGTTGCTGTTAGCATAAGCAACACCCTGCTGGAAGCCCCAGTTAAACTTCTGGACAGCTGGAATCTCAAGTCCGCCTACGAAGCCTACAGATCCCTTTCCAAGCTTGAGAGCTGTTGCGACACCAGCAAGGAATCCTGATTCCTGCTCCTTGAAGACCACAGCTACTGTATTCGGACCGATGCCATCAGAAAGCGAATCATCGATGATTACAAGCTTAAGATCCTTATACATATCCTGACACTGTGCAACTGCCTCTGCAAACAGATAGCCAGGGCATGCAATGAATCTATATCCTGCATCATAGAGATCAGAGATTGCTGTCACATAATCAGTTGTTGTTGTTCCTGATGGACGGAGATATGTTGACTCAAGGCCAAGCTCGTCAGCAGCTTTCTTAACACCTTCCCATGTTCCCTGGTTGAAAGAACGGTCATCGATTGTCCCTGAATCGGTAACCATACCTACTTTAAGCTTTTCTGCCTTCTTAGCAGTAGAAGTCTCAGATGATCCCTGTGCAAAGAGCGCAACAGAGAGAAGAAGCACTAACATAACTGTGAATAGTCTCTTCATTATTGTTTTCCTCCTCAAGAGTATTTCCATTATCTTGATTTTACAGTCACTATTATCCGCTGTCAAATTAAAGAATCATGAGGAGCAGCTGTTCTGCAGCATATTATTCATTCTGGTAAAATGAGATACTTTTCCCTCTGTATTTAAGCAGAGCATTATAAAAACAACAAACAGCAACAGGATGCCCTGTTGCTGTTCCATAGTCTGCGATTATATGATGCTCATCTCTCGCATTCAGTCAGTGCAAGGATGAAAGGACCGACCCCCTTGAAATCATCCGTCGCAATCTTCTCTTTGATATAGTACTTAAATGATCCATCCCTGTAAGGATTGCCGCCGAGTCCTGCAACTGAGCATATCCCGCCGAGATGAAGCTCTCCGCCATCATCTGTAAGATACAGTCTTCTGATGCCATTCACAGCCTTGATCCCATATTCCCTGAATGAAGAGTCAAGATATCCAAGCCGGACTCCCTTAAGATAGGAATAAGCAAACATAGAAGAGCCAGATGTCTCAAGATAGTTTCCTTCACGGTCCGGAAGATCCGGCACCTGGTACCAGAGCCCGCTCTCATCCTGATAAGAGAGGACTGCAGCAGAGAGCTTTCTTACAATATCGATCAGGGCAGGCCTGCTCCTATGGCTTTCTGGAACGAAATCCAGGACATCAATCACGGCCATCAGATACCAGCCGATCGAGCGCGACCAGAAATGAGGAGAAAGCCCTGTCTTCTCATCAGACCACCTCTGTCCTCTTGATTCATCATAGGCATGGTAAAGAAGCCCCGTCTTATCATCCTTAAGCGTGCTGTATGTGACCTCAAGCTGTCTGATCACATCATCCAGCTCATCCTTATCATCATGGCGAACAGCATACTCTGCATTGAATGGGCCTTCCATATAAAGTCCATCAAGCCATATCTGCCATGGATAGATCTCCTTATGCCAGTAGACGCCATTAAGGCATCTTGGCTGGTTCACCAGCTGGCTTCTGAGCCTGTCCTCTGCAAGTCTGAACCTCTCTTCCCCGCTCTTATCCTCAAGCGTATACAATGCCCTTCCAGCATTGATCTGGTCAAGGTTGAACTCTCCTTCCCTGTACGTAGCAATCGAGCCATCCTTTCCGATCAGCCTGTCGTACATTGAATAGACCCATGGATAGACAGTCGGATCATCATGCAGCTCTGCAGCCTTAAGAGAAGCAAACAGCACAAGGCCGTGCTCATAATGCCACTTCATCATACCGGGACGATAGCGTTTCTCAACGCTCTTAACCATCTGCAATGAAAGCGGAAGCTTGTCTGACATTTTCCTTTTCCTCATTTTCTAAAAATATTACCGCCTCCCAGATGAAAGGCGGCAAAAACAGTCATCTATAAAAGACCGATCAGTGAATCAGGTTATTATCCTTCATCCATGCAACACCGCTGTCATTCCAGGCCTTTCCACCAACAGAATTGAACTGGTCTAGGAACTTCTGCCAGTTCTCTGGAGTAAGAGCCTTGGATCCTGTGAGGAACTCAGCGAGTGACTGCTCATAGAATCTCTTGACATCAGCATTAGGTGCTGGCATTGTGCCTGCTCCGATGTTTGCTGTCCATGTCTTTGACTGCATCTCCCTCAGGACCTTAAGAGCGGACATCTCCTTCTTTGAAGTCTCTGTGATGTATGTAGGATATCTTGAAGCAAGCTCTGTATCAGAGTTGTAGAAGACCATATTCCTAAGCTGTGTATACACCTGTCCCTTTGAGCCTGTGAAAGCATTATCTCCAAGGTCTCCTGCAGCAGGGATCCCGTTTGAATCAAGAACATAGTTGACGCCTTCCTGACCCCATCCGCAGAGATAGTATCCATCAGTTGACATCCACTCAAGCAGGTTTGCAATAGCGTCCTTCTTTCCTGCCTTCTCTGCCTTTGCAGAAACAGCATAGATTCTGAAGTTCATGTCATATGCACCGACAGAAGCCTTTCCGTCTGGCCCTGTGATCGGATCGATGATTGTCCAGGATCCATTAGGGAAGTTCTTATCGAACGGTGCATAGTTTGAAGTTGCAGCATAAGCAGCATTCTGCTCCTTCATCACACCGAACTTGCCCTGCTTCCATGCAGCTCTGAAGTCATCCTTCTTATATGAGAGCCAGTTCGGATCAATGACGCCATTATCACAGCACTTCTTCATGAACACCATGAAATCATAGAACTCAGGCTTGTAAATATTGAGTCCTGCTGTAGCTGAATCGAATGACCATACGCCTTCAACACCGAATGCCCCCATAATCGGGAACAGCCTTGCTCCTGGATAGCCCTTCAGTGTCACATCAGACTCAACATATGCACCATAGCCATATGTGTCATTCTTGCCGTTTCCATCAGGATCATTATATGTGAATGCATAAAGGACATCATAGAGCTCATCAAGAGTCGTAGGAACAGAGAGTCCGAGGTTATCGAGCCAGTCCTGGCGGACAAGAAGGCCTTCATTCTTCGCAATTGATCCAGGTGATGCGAGACCATAGCTCTTTCCGTTGATTGTCGTATGTGCAATCGATGTCTCATCATACTGCTGAGCAGTCCTCTCTGGCATCTTTGCATACATATCGTCAACACTTGCCACGAGCCCCTGCTTAACGAGGTTAGTCAGAACCGTGCGGCTGACCATGAAAAGATCAGGAAGGTTATTTGCAGCACCTGCAGCCTGGATCTTCACATCCTGGTCTGTCTCATTTGACGGGAGGGCTGTAAGCTTAAGGTTGATGTTGTATTTATCCTTAAGGATCTGATAACCTGCCCAGTCATCAGGAACTGCACCTGCCTCTGTTATAGCAGCCCCATACCAGAGCTCGATTGTAACAGGCTCATCAGCCTTTGCAGCACCTGCAGATGACTTCTCTGTTCCACCCTGTGCAAACAGGAGCACAGAAGATGCGAGAAGAACAATCAGAATAAGAGATAATTTCTTCATTGTTTCTTTCCTCCTTGTGAAAAAAATGAAATCCCCATATCAATCAGGTACCCTTCACAAGGACACCTGAACTCCCATACATCAGCCTTTCACTGATCCAGCAAGCGTACCCTTTGTAAAGTACTTCTGGATGAAAGGATAAGCAATGACCATCGGTATAGCACTCATGAATACAGAAGCAGCCTTAATTGCTCCGACAGGTGCATTTCCGAATGCATTGACCTCGACATACTCATTCATGCCCGAAGCCATGAGGATATTCCTCAGAAGTATCGGAAGAGGATAATTGTCGTTGAGGTAGAGCATTGCGTGGAAGAAGTCATTCCAGAATGAAACACCATAGAACAGACCGACAGTCATTATGATTGCCTTTGAAAGCGGCATGATTATCTTGAACAGTATCTGGATCTCATTGCATCCATCAATCCTTCCGCTCTCCTTGAGCTCGTTAGGAATTCCCTCAAAGAACTGCTTCATGATTATGCAGTTGTATGTCGAGATCGCACCAGGCAGGAATACAGCAGGGATATGGTTTATGAGACCGATATCCTTAACAAGCAGGTATGCTGGGATCATGCCGACATTGAACACATAAGGGACCATGATTATGATATTGATCCATTTTCTGCCTGGCAGAGTATGTACTGAAAGCACATATGCCATAGGGATTGTCAGCACAAGAGCACAGACAACACCGCCGATGAGGATCTTGAATGAATTCAGGAACGCATCAATGAATCCATTGTTGCCAAGAAGCGCCTTGTAGGCATCCGGAGACCATTTCCAGACAGGAAGGAACATGCCTTCAAGGTTTGTCCCGATGTAGTCAGCAGGCCTGAACGAAAGCGTTATCGTAGACCATAGAGGAATCACGATTATGACAAGCATGAAGATCATGAAGACATTCACGCAGACATTGAATGCATGGTCAGCTGCTGTCAGCTTGACCTTCTTATTCCCTGACTCCGGCTTCAGGTTCTTCGGAGCCTTAACTGCTTTTTTATTTGCCATTTCAAAACTCTCCCTTAGAACAGGCTGCTGTCACTCAGCTTCTTCGAAATGAAGTTCGAAACAAATACGAGAATCATTCCGAACACGCCCTTGAAGAGACCGACTGCGGTAGCAAGACCGAACTCGAATTCAAGAAGGCCCTGTCTGTAAACCCATGTATCGATGATATCGCCAACAGAATAGACCTGAGGAGAATACAGCATGAATATCTGATTGAATCCTGCATCAAGGATTGTGCCAAGCTTAAGGATAAGCACAGTCACGATAACAGGCCTGATTGACGGAAGTGTGATATATCTTACTCTCTGCCAGCTATTCGCGCCTTCAACCATCGCTGCCTCAAAGAGTGATCCATCGATTCCCATCAGAGCTGCGATGAAGATGATTGCAGACCATCCCATCTCCTTCCATGCATCAGAAAGAAGGACTACCCACGGAAAGGCCTTTGTGTTTGAAAGGAAATCGACTGCTGTTCCGCCGCATGCCTTGATTATGTCATTTATGACACCATCGCCAGGAGCGAGAAGCGCAAGCAGGATACCATACATGATAACCCATGAGAGGAAGTGAGGAAGATATGCAAGAGTCTGGACTACCTTTCTCAGAACCGGACGTGTGCATTCATAGATGCAGATTGCAAGGATGATTGACAGAGGCAGTGAGATCAGGAGCTTTCCAACACTGTACATCACTGTGTTCCTGATCAGCTGCCAGAAATAGAAGGAATTGAAGAATGCCTTGAAGTTATCAAGCCCGACCCATGCAGAGCCAAGAACGCCCTCAACTGCCATGAAGTCCTTGAAAGCAATCTGGGCATTCCAGATTGGGACATACTTGAATATGATGTAATAAACCAGCGGGATGAAGCCTAGCATATAGACACCTGCATGCCTCTTAACCTCATTCCAGAGCTTAGCCTTGTTCCTGGCTTTCAGAACTGCGGCAGCCTCAGCGCTCGCCTGAAGACCCGAGCCTGAAGCGACTGCTTCCAGCTTCTTCTTTTTGTTCATATCGTCCACCTACTCTATATAAGTATCTGTTCGGTTCTGATAGGCATACAGCATAGCTGGCTGGAATCCTGGCCTGAGCAAGCAATCCGCACGCTTATGTCTCTCTGGGCATAGGCCCTGAGATGGAACCGCAGATTAAAATCTAAAGCAGGAATTAGGAAAAAAACAAACTACATTCGGTACAATTCATGCTTTTATCCAAAAGCAGAAAGCATCAAAGCCATAAAAAGGTACTTTTGATATTTTTTTTTGCACAATCAAGAACTCAGCGGGAAAACCCAGCTGGGAATATCACGTCCTGGCTCTGAGATGCCCTGGAGGGAACCCCTTGATCTTCTTGAAGACCCTACAGAAATATGCCTGGTCCTGGAAGCCGATATCCCTTGCAATCTCATTGACGCTGGCACCTGTCTTCGTAAGCATCTCTGATGCAAGCTGTATCCTGTACCGATTGAGATAATCCCATGGAGATATGCCGATTTCCTTTCTGAATATCCTTGTCAGGTAGTCCTCGCTTATATTCACGGCAGCAGCTAACTGCCATCTTGATATCTGCAGCGAGGCATTCTTATTAAGATATGCAATTGACATCTTCACAAGGGCACTTGTCAGTGGCGGCAGGAGCTCTCCTCCTCCGAATACGCTCACTATCCTGGAGATGAAATCATCAGATTCCAGTATGCATGTGTTCACGATAAGGACATTAGGCGTCTCCTTCAGCGCCTCAGCCTCCTCAGCAGTGACCAGGTCCTTGATAATAAGGATAGGAGAATGGATGAACTGCTTGGAGCTTCTGATCCTACTCACCATGGCCATATCCGAATCATACATGATTATAAGGCCGCAGCTCCCGTCAGAGGTCAGCATATCATCAGCAGAATCCACCTCAATTACCTTACCGAATTCAGCAAGCTTTGACAGAGATTCAGGGAAGTGGCCAAACGATACTATCATCGGCTTATCAGCCTTTGGTGATGACAGCTCGAGAGCATTCGTAAGAGATAGCATCTCCCGTTTCAGACCGAAGAACAGGAAAGGAAGCTCTCTTGTATCCTTATGGTTCTTCATGAGATTAAGCACAACATTCCCTGCCCTATGCTCCTCGTCCCCATTCCAGGCAAGTGAGACTGCTGATGACGGGAGAGCAAATGACTGCATAAGCTCTTCCTCATTCACGCTTATCACATCAAGTCCTGAAATCGGCTCTGGAACAGATGCCGGCATGGCTGATGATATGTATAGGACTGCGCCATTTCCGGATCCTGCAGCGCATTTCCCTGAGAGCGTAGGATAAGGAAGGCATAGGCCTATCTCCGCAGAAGAGAACCGGAATGAGCCTGAATGCATCATGATGATCCGCTCAAAGAGAAGCAGCGATGGATCATTCTCCATCATCGCAGGCCTCCAGATGCCTTCGCTGCCATATATCCGCACAGAGAAATAAGCAGGCTCAGCAGCGAACTCCACGACAGGCTTATCCCCAGAGCTCTTCACATATCCTATTATTATATTAATAGCATCAGAAAGCCTTTTCTTATCTGCAAAGATCGCAGGAAACCCTTCACACATGGCAACCGATGCTGTCTCCGAGATTGAGTCTCGGAGCATTTCCGGCGATATCACAGAGC
>CAKQTF010000009.1 GCA_934276695.1 uncultured Spirochaetales bacterium | reverse complement strand
TAGCAGAGTAGCGTTCGATAAGGTTGAAGATATTCTCTTTTATGCATTTCTCCTGTTTTGAGTTAAGCTTGCTTTTCAGTTTACGGAATTTAATGGAATCAATATGAATAGAGAAAGGCTTGAAAAAATAATCAACAGGCTGTTCCAAGGCTTTTGATAGGGCTATTATGACAGAGCTATTAGGAGCCATCTGGCATTTCTCATATTTTGAGATAGACATTTTGGAAATGCTGTTTCCCATTGCTGCTACAAGTTCATCCATGGAAAAACCTTTCATTATCCGTGCATTTCTAAGTCTTTTTGCAAATACTTCATTTGGAGTCATTTTTTTCTCTTAATTAATAATTCTGTGTTTACAAATATAATAATAGTATTGAGTTTTGTAAACTGAGAAATAATGCACTGGCAGCAATATTGCAGTTATTTTATAATTTTATTCTCAATATGCTGTACGCTGCAATTCTGAATAGAAGCAGTATTAGCCATTGAGATTCAGCCTACTAGAATAGCATTGCATTTTAATCAGAGGATTATCTCCCAATTCCACAGCTTATCCATAAACTGCTTTCATGGAATTATCCTGATCCCATCTTCAGTGGTACGCTCAAAAAAGCTCCTGGCATACGATGATGTAATCATTCACAGCATTCTCTTTTCTGGAAGCTCTTAGTTCTCGCAGTTTCTTACTTGTTATGTTCTTTGATGTCTTTATCCCGATTGCGGCTTTATGCTCGATGATGAAGTCTGCTTCATATCCTCCACGTGTTCTCCAGAAGCAGAGCTCATCATCTGTCATATTGCAGTCGATATATGCCTTCATCTACATGAAGATGCAGTTCTCAAGCATCTTGCCATACTCAGTCTTTGTATCAGATGGAACAGGTATTCCTACGGCTGCCCTTGCAGCACCGCCATCAAAGAAATAGAACTTTGCCATATTTCCAGGTATTCTCTTTGAGCATTTCCTGTATGGTCTGAGGTAATATGCAGGAAATGAATCAACAGGAACTGGCGCCATCCTTTGATGGTATCTGATGCATTCCGATATCCCCTGATACATTTGAGGAATTCATCAGTCCTGTATTCTCTGAAGCTGCTGAAAATAATTAAAGCATAAAAGCACTATTATCATTATAATTCCGTTCCAGTAAGAAAATCAGAGAGCCTAATATGCTGGACATTGCTTGTTGAATAGTCAATGTCATCATTTGTGATGATTACCTTCCTGTCAATCTGAGGCAGGTTTCCGAAAGCTCTGAATTCCCTTTTATATGCTTTCTCATCTACAACAGAATATGCTACCTGTATAAAGTATCGTTTTGAATCTTTTTCTGCCAGAAAATCTATTTCCTTTCCATTGTTATCATAAACGCTTAGAGAGTATCCTCTGAATATGAGTTCGTTGTATACGATATTCTCCATATTGTGTGTTATGTCGAATCTTCCATCTGATACCCTGATTGAATTGAGAGCAACATCGCAATTATAGAGTTTTCTGCTTTCTTTCAGCTCTTTCTTTGCTTTGCGTGAATATCTTGGAATCTGGTCAATCACATATGCTTCTTTTAGATATGAGATCCATTTCTGTATAGTATTTGCCGTGATTTCAATTCCATTGTTCTTCATATGAGAAGCAATTGATCTTGATGAATAGATCCTTGGATTTGACAGAAGAATAAAATTTGCTACTTTTCTGAAGTCCCGTGCTTTTCTGATATTGTAACGGCATATTATGTCGTTCATTACTATTGTCTCATCAAGATCATTTAGATATCTTCGCTGGTCATTTCTGATAGTTCAAGCCTTTTGGGGAATCCTCCCCAGATAAGATAATCAGAAATTGTCATTTTTTCCCGAGCTCTTCTGCATATGCAGCCATTTCCTTGTATACGAACGGGCGGATTCTGAAAGCTACATATCTCCCTGATAATTCCTTTGTGAATTCGCTTGATAGCAGTTTTGAATTAGATCCGGTTATGAATACTGAGCAATTTCTTTTTCTGAGGGTTCTGACAGCAATTGCCCACTCATGGATTTCCTGAACTTCATCAAGGAATACATAGCAGAGCCCATCTTTTCTTTGTGATTAAATAAGATCAGTAATGTCATTCCAGGTATTTATTGTATTTGTGCTTGCTCTATCTTCAAAATCGATTCTGATGATATTGTTGCTTTTCTTTCTGATCTCATTCTGAATCTGCTCAAGCAGAATGCTTTTGCCACATCGCCTTACTCCAGTGATTACTTTGATTAGATCACTGTCATAGAATCCTCTGATTTCAGCTAGGTATTTCTCTCTTAATCATCTGTGTTGTCCACCTATTTAGCATTTTATCATTATTTTTCTGTTTTGCTCATTGCTATTACTCATTTTTCCAATTGATGGATTTTTGCTAAATAGAAATTCCATGTATTTGGTTATAAATACATAATATTGAGGTTCTTATTGATATTCTTGAAGACGGAATGACTGTTTTCTCTTCTGGGGGGGGATGGATGTTTAATACAGAATAAGGATATCAGTGAGATTTCATCGATAAGGCGTAATCCTGTGGTAGCTGATGGTTTTTCCCGCCTGGGCTATATGGAGAGGCAGGGGAGTGGATTAGAAAAGATTATTGAATGGTATCGGTCATGTTCTAACTATACAGATGAGAAAAAGCCTGTATTTATATCATCTTCATCTGATTTCATAGTGACATTACCGAACTTGAATTATGAAGGAAAAACAGGACTACTAGCAGAAAAACAGGACTTTAATGAAGAAAAAACAGGACTTCTAGCAGAAAAACAGGACTTTAAGACTCGCTTGGAGTCTTTCAATCTGAGTACTCCTACAAGAGATAATATAATGGCGCTATATATGCGATTCGGGCTTTCTGAACCTTTCACCAGATCTGATATTGCTGAAACATGCGGGATATCAAAGTCACCAGCAAGTGCACTTGTTAAGAAGATGAAGGAACTTGGGCTCATAAAGGAAGCAGACACCGGTGAATATGGGCATTATTGTCTGAGCATTGATAAGTGATAAGATTATATTAGACTACAGTTGTTTTTTACTTCAGGAAATTATGTGGATATTTGAATCTCTGTATGATGTAATATGAATTATGATTGCTACTGAAACGAAACTGTTATTCCTTTTATCGAATAACGATTTGACTTTTTTTATTCCGCCATATCAGAGAAATTATGAATGGACAGAAGAGCAATGTGATGTATTTTTGAAGGATATTAAGAAAACCTATGAGGCAAATCTTCATGGAAAACATATCGAGCATTTTATTGGTACTATTACTTTTT
Source organism: uncultured Spirochaetales bacterium (assembly GCA_934276695.1). Classification (GTDB taxonomy): domain Bacteria; phylum Spirochaetota; class Spirochaetia; order Sphaerochaetales; family Sphaerochaetaceae; genus Ornithospirochaeta. Next base: position 12,084 of record CAKQTF010000009.1, on the reverse strand, counting down.
TTGCAGAAAGAGAGCAGGCGTTAGGTCTTCCTCGGCAATTTATACTAATTGATGGACAGCAAAGAATTACTACTACGATGTTATTTATGTTGGCTGTCAGAGATATTATCGATAATGATGGAATCAAGAAACATATAAATAGAAAGTATCTTTGCAACGAGGAAGCAATAGGAGATAGTGAATACAAGATAAAGCTGAAGCAAGTTGAAGTTGATTGGGAATCTTATAAGAAGCTTATATATAATCTTGAACTTAGTGAATCAGAGAAGAAATCAACAATCTATAAGAACTACAAATATTTCTATAACAAACTTGTGAATTTGAAAAATGATGGTATTGATATTTGTAAGCTTATTGATTCTGGACTTGGTTTGTTTAGTATTGTTACTCTGCAATTAGAACCTAGAGAGAAAACTTGGGAAAATCCTCAGGAGATATTTGAATCAATGAATTCTCTAGGTAAGCCATTATCTCTTGCTGATCTTGTAAGGAATTATATGATGTTAGGACTTACTCACAGAAAGCAGGATGAGTTATATAAAAAGTACTGGCTTGAGATAGAGAGAACACTATCTGGCGAAATTTCAGATTATATTAGAGACTACATGCAGGGCTATGGTATGAAGTCATACATGAAGGCTACTGAAGCAAATTATAAGAAGCTTTACTATGAATTCAAAATGCTTTTCGGTAATACTGTCGATGGTAACAAAATTGATGTTGAAGAACTATTGAAGGATTTATGTTCTAAAGCTTTACTGTACTCTTCTATAATTTCAGATTCGACCACTGGTAATGATAAGGTTGATATGATTCTTAAAGATTTTAGGCTTATTAAGGTTTCAACTGCTTATTCATTGATATTAGTGCTTTTAAGCAAATGGAAGCAGGGTGTGTTCAGCAGTGCTGAAATTGTAGATATTCTTGAAGCTCTGAGAATTTATTGCTTAAGGCGCAGATTGCTTGGCATAACTTCTGCAGAGAATAAGAATTTTCCTGCATTAACAGGGAAAATAACATCTCTAGAGTTTGCATCCGATAAGAAAAGCGAGATGTTTAAGATATTGGCTAATCAGGAAAGTAATTCACGTTTGCCAAATGATATAGATATAAGAAAGAAACTTGAATTCTTCAATTTCTATAATTTCAATTATTGTAAATTGTATCTAGCTTTAATTGAAGAAAGTATTACAAAAAGCAGACCAAATCTAACAGAAAAAGCTTTGCAGATTGAACATATAATGCCCCAGGTGTTGAATAATGATTGGGTAAAAGAACTAGGAGATAATGCAGAAGAGATACACACAGAGTATGTGAATAATCTGGGAAATCTTACGCTTATCCGTCATAATCAGGAGTTAGGACAGAAAAAGTTTGTAGAGAAGAAGGCGATTTATCATGAAAAAGCAGGTCTTCAGATTGCAAATACTGGCATTACAAACTGTTCTCAATGGGATGAGCAGTCCATTATAGCTCGCAGAGATTGGCTTATAAAAACACTATTAGAAGATGTCCTCCCTATTCCAGATTTGATGAGGCGGACAAATAATTTTTCAATTAAAGAAAACAAAATGTTTTCTTTCGAGAGAATTGGTCTTATAGGAGAAGAAATCCATTTTGCTGATGATAGCAGTATAACAGCCACAGTAGTCAGTGATAGGGAAGTTTGTTATGAAGGAAAACAATGGAAATTATCGCCATTAACACGAGAAATCTATACTAGGAAAGGCACTGTAACTGCATCTGGTGCATATCAAGGTGCTTTGTATTGGACTTATAATGGCATTAGATTGACAGATATAGAGAAGTAGAGCTAATGGATTTAATAGATTTAGAGGATTTTAATATACGACGAGTACTGCATTTGTTATTGAAGGATAAGACTTCAAAGAAGAATATCCTTTGGACTAATGGCTCTTATAGTATCCTACTGCCATACTAACAGCTTCAGCCTGTTCCTCCCTTAGTGTGTAAGTGTTTATTGATGTCGATCTGATTCCACTGAAACGCTTACTTTTGAACTTGTAAAACAGAGCCTGTGAATATGAAGCAGTTGTCTTAAACCATTCAGTGCTCGGAGATCGCTCAATCTCATTTTTGGCCAGATATGCATGGAAATCATGATCTGTGAATGATTCGCCAGAGCCATCATCATATATTGCAGAGCCACGCCATTCTTCATGAGCTTCAATCCTTGCAGTATGAGTCTGCTGTTTAATTCTATCCTCTACAGTCTGTGCTTCTGTATATCCAATTTTAATCCAACCATTATTTGAAGAAACACCAGGAGTAGTATATGCATAGCACATCGGAATGATAGTTTTGCTTGTATTTAAGGCAGGAGTTCTCATTAGTTCATCTCCTTGACATTTTTCTCAATAAATTCTACCTCTTCAGGACTTAAACCATACTTTTTGTAGAGTTGTTTATCTATTTCCTTAATCGATACATTCCAGTTAATATCTGAATTTGAAGTAAAGTCCTGAAGAGGTACATATTTCCATTTTTCAGGAGGATTATCTTGGGTTACTTTCAAAATACCTAGAGCTGTTCGTGCAAACTTGGTTTTTATATAATTCAGACAATTCAGAGCCTCTAGTTTAGTCTCAAAACAGCCAATAGTTAAAAATGTCTCAGTATGCCCGATTAGGGGTTCCCCGATTATGGGTGTCGATAATACTTCACCTATAGCACCGGAGCCATTTGATTTTGGGACAAATACCTTATACTTTTCAAGGGAATTTACTTCATCAACATATTCTCTTGGAATGAATTTAATAGCACGTTCTCTGCCATCCAATCCCAAAATACCAATGTAATCTTTACCATCTTGAGGTTTCTTATCTAAGAATAAAAAACCAAGACGCGAAAAAGCACCTGAAAAAATGCGAGAATCACTTAATAACTCATTAACTTGAGGATATTTTTGATATACTTTTTGAGAAAATCTGTATAACCCCCTATTAAATATTAAACAAGAAAGAGATGCTTGTTTTTTAAGTTTTATCTTCTGCAAAATAGAATCAAGTTCAGGAGTTGATGTAAAAGTTTCTATAGCACCAAAAATTTGAGAATAATTACGATATGTTACAGCAATGCCCCCTTTGATATCAGTACCAGGAAAAATCTTACTGGCATTTATTTCATAGTAAAGAACCTTAAGATGAGGATCATTGAGCATCTTTTCATTCCAGTCTTTTGGCGTATCACCTGCATTGAATAGAAATCTCGCAGGTGTAATCAGTTCAACAGCATTTGCTATCTTATAAGCACCTTCCATAAATTCGTTATATATAGGAGGCATCCTGTTTTTTTGGCTTCCTGTAGTCTCTCCCTGGTATGGCGGATTTCCTATTGCAAAATCAAATTTCATTTTTATTTCTCCCCCTATGAATCTATATTTTACGGAGCGTTTTGATCCTCTCCAATCAAATACCAGGCAATCATTGTCTTCCTGTTCAGTAAAGCAAAACAGATCAAGCTGCTCATCTGTTGCTTGGCTGAAAGGTATAGTGTTAGTAAAGCCATCCATCTGCCAGATATTCCATACGATTATGTTTGCAATTGTTTTTAATTCTGTTTCTGATGGTGCTCTATTCCATCTATTCTGTAGATATTCAATAAATGTTATCAGAAGGTTAATACGAGCAATTAAGAGATTATCTCCTTGAAACTCATATCCATAGACAGACTGAAAAGCTCGGGTTGTCCATAAAAGCCAATCATCTTCATTATCAGTATTTTCATTGATAACCCTAAGTTTACGGTCAAGGATGCCTATCCTGTTTTTCAGAGGAATTATATCCCCTGTTGCAGCATCGTACCTTGATACGATAAATGGTGCTTCTCCGCATGTAATCTCCAGATATCTTGAATACACATATTCAGTCCATGGTTTATCTTCTGAAAATGTAATCCTGGATTCTGATGGTACCCAAGCCTGTTCTTTTTCTTCATTGAAGACGCTTTTTCTTCCAAACCAGCTTTCATCAGCATAGTTATTCATCTGGTTGCATATCCATGATGGAGTGAATACTTCGGCAAATGCCTTTGTTCTATCGCTTCGCGTCTCTATGGCCTTCTGGACACGTGGCTCAATCATATTACCAGTGAGCTGATCAATCTGGATTTCTGAATCAGGTTGGTAACCATAAGAGCCATTATAATGCTGAGGTATTATGGAACTGCAAGCCTCGTTTTGGAAAGACTCTTTCAACATATGATTTTATTAAGGAAGTTGATGCTAAGAATGTTCTGATTGTTACAAATCGTCCTGCAATCGCAAACAGCTGGTATGATGACTACGATAAGTTTGTTGGCACAGTAAGTGGATATTATTTTGTCAGTACTACTGATTCTGTTAAAGATAAAAGACTGGTTAGAGACTATAAGACATTTATGCAGGATAAGCTTCATAACGTTAATGCAAAGCTTATTTATTTTCTCAGCCTTCAGGATCTGAAAGGATCTCTTCACTTTGGTGGTAAGTATAATAAACTTGCTGAGATTAAGGATATAAAGTGGGATATTCTTGTAATTGATGAAGCTCATGAAGGTGTCGATACTTTTAAGACAGATATAGCTTTTGATCATATTGATAGAAGATTCACGCTGCATCTTTCTGGTACTCCTTTTAAGGCTCTTGCCAATGATAAGTTCCGAGAAGAATGCATATACAACTGGACATATGCAGATGAGCAGAGAAAGAAGAGAAATTGGAAGGGTGATGAAAACAATCCATATGAATCGCTGCCTCAGCTTAATATGTATACCTATCAGATGTCTGAGATCATTAAAGAGCAGATAGGAGAAGGTATTGAGATTAATGGAGAGACAGAGGAATATGCTTTTGACCTGAATCTTTTCTTTGAAACAGATAGAAATGGAAGATTCTGGCATTCAGATGCCGTTGATGCTTTTCTTGATTCATTAACAAAGAACGAGAAATATCCATTCTCAACTCCAGAACTCAGAAATGAGCTTAAGCATACTTTCTGGATTCTGAATCGTGTTGATTCAGCAAAGGCTCTGGCAAAGCGGCTTAAAGAGCACCCTGTATTCGAGAACTATGAAATTGTACTGGCTGCTGGTGATGGAAAACTAGATGATACAGAAGAAACCGAAAACATGGAGTCCATAGATAAGGTTAGGAAGGCAATTGCGGAACATGATAAGACAATCACGTTATCTGTTGGTCAGCTGACAACAGGTGTGACAATACCTGAGTGGTCTGCTGTTCTAATGCTTTCAAATATGAAGAGTCCCGCTCTTTATATGCAGGCTGCTTTCAGGGCTCAGAATCCTTGGAAGTATAGTAAAGCTGGTAAATACTATAGAAAGGAAAATGCATATCTCTTTGATTTTGACCCCGCAAGGACACTTACTATCTTTGAAGAATTTGCAAATGATCTCTCTTCGGAAACAACTGATGGAAAGGGAGATATGGCTACAAGAAAGGAGAATGTCAGGGAACTTCTGAATTTTTTCCCTGTAATAGGAGAAGATGAAGATGGTGAAATGGTTCTCCTTGATGCAGAAAAAGTCTTATCTATTCCTAGAAAGATCCATTCTCAGGAAGTTGTTAGACGGGGCTTTATGTCAGATTTTCTATTTCAGAATATAAGCAATGTATTCCATGCCCCAAAAGCTGTGCTGGATATAATTGGTAAGCTTGAAGCAGTTAAAGAACCTAATAAAGAATTGGATGTTGATGAGAATACTGCAAAGAAACTGTATATCAATGGAAATGGAGATGTTAATCTTCCAGATAGCTTTATTGAGTCTCAGGCTGATAATCTCTTCGGAGATGCAATATATAGCGATGCGGATGGGCTAGAAGATGAGCTTTGTGATGCAGTAGATGATATCATCAAGGATAAAACAGATCAGGAGGATCCTTTTAAAGAAATAAAGGATAGATTTCATACCGATGTTATTGATCCTTTGGTCAATACTGCAAGCAATAATTATAATGATGTACTTAAGCCTGCAAACAAGAAGAGGCTTATAAAGAAGCTTCAGGCTCATGGTGATAGCCTTATAAATAAGGTTATAGGTGAATATAACATCAGAATCAATGAGGCAGAAGCTGAGTATCAGGAACTGCGTGGTAATGCAGAAACTCAGGCTCAGGAATATGCGGCAATAGAGGCTCTTAAGATAAAACTGGAAGATGCTAGGCAAGATTTAAAGGAAAACTTTAAAGATCTTAAAAATGAGTTTTCTCATAATGCAAAAAAAGAAATCGTTAGAAGCCTCGAAACTCAGAAAAGGGAAAATGAAAAGACTGAAGCAGAGACGAGTATTAAGGATAGGCTGAGAGGTTTTTCCAGGACTATACCATCTTTCCTCATGGCATATGGTGATGGTAATACAACTCTTAATAACTTTGATACTATAGTGTCCGATAAGGTATTCAAGGAAGTAACGGGCATTACGCTTGATGAGTTCAGGTTCTTGCGTGATGGTGGAAAATACAAAGATGAGAAAACCGGAGAAGATAGAGAGTTTATAGGTAATCTCTTCAATCCTGTGACATTTGATGATTCTGTGAAGGAGTTTCTGCGACTTAAAAAAGAGCTAGCAGATTATTTTGATGAAAGTAGCAGTATGGATATCTTTGATTACATTCCGCCTCAGAAAACAAATCAGATTTTTACTCCGAAGAAGATAGTAAAGGAGATGGTTGATTTATTAGGGAAAGAGAATCCAGGATGCTTTGATGACCAGAATAAGACCTTTATAGATATGTATATGAAATCAGGCCTTTATATCGCAGAGATTGTAAAGAGGTTATTCAGAAGCGAGAAAATGAAAGAACTCTATCCAGATAAGGAAATGAGATTACAGCATATATTTGCAAAACAGGTATTCGGATTAGCTCCAACTGAAATAATCTATAATATTGCTAAGAACTATATATTGGGCTTTTCTGACAGCATTAAGATTGCAGAACACAATCTGCGGCAGGCCGATGCATTAAGGCTCATAGAAGAAGATAGATTAGAAAACTATCTGGAAATAGAGTTTTGGGGGGAATTGCCTTAACTGCTGATTAACAAATGAAAATGATAAATAGAAGAATCAACTTCTCAATTCGCCAGACACTGTCTAGCGAATCTTCTGTGTCTAGTCGATTATACTTAACACATAAGGCATTGGGAAGTATGCTGCGGAACTTACTATCAATGCAGATGTCGATTAACTTCTGAATATAATCTGCACCAATTGCTAAGTAAAAAATAGAGTAAATTGCACCTGTAGCCTGTTTCTCAATTGTATTATCTGCACCTTTTTGATAGTTGGACGTTATGTATTTAGAAGCCAGTCAACCAGGTTGAGAGATTTTATCCCATCATATGAATTTATAAAGCTGCGATCCATTGATAGTATGATTTTCTCATAATTATCACGAATAGAACGAAGAGGTCGGAGCTCCCGTTCTCTCGTCTCCTGAGTCAGCATGCTTTCAGTGACTTGTATATATAGTTTTTCTTCAGTCTTTTCTGCAATGAAATCAACTTCGGTATCACCGGCTTTCCCAATATAGATTCTGTAGCCTCTTCTAAGAAGTTCAAGAAAGACTATGTTTTCTAGAATATGTCCTCTATCTGCATCACGATAGCCAAGAAGCATATTACGGAAACCCATGTCGATAATATAGTTCTTCTCCAGTGTTTTCAGTAGCTGCTTCCCTTTTATATCGTATCTGCTTACTGGGAGGAATACGAAAGCATTGTGCAGCATGCTAATGTATTTTTCGACAGTTTTGCCGGCAATATTGCGTTTTTTTGTATTCATGACAGAGCCTTCATTTGAGAGTATATTTCCAATATTATTAGGCGATGTAATACTTCCGATATTAGAACATAAAAACAATATTATCTTTTGCAATGTTGCTTGGTCTGATCTTTCATTGTGTTGCAGAATATCACGTAATACTACTGTTGAATAAATTCCTTCTAAGGCTTGGTTGCATCCTGATTCATCTAATTGATATTCATTGAGAACTGGCATTCCTCCGATTTTAAGGTATTTCTGAAATTTTTCATCGAGGGTAGTACTCATAGGGAAATCATAGAAGTCCAGGAATTCCCTGAATGACAATGGAAGCATTTTTATTTCAATATATCTCCCTGAAAGTAATGTTGATAATTCTGTTGATAAGAGATAAGCATTGGATCCGGTAATATATACATCCACATCAAAATCTATGCGGAAAGATTCAATGGCCTTTTCCCAGTGTTCAACAGTTTGAATCTCATCAAAGATAAGATAAGATTTACCTGTTTCTGGAATCATTTTGCTGACATAATCATAAAGCAGGAGATAGTCTGTAATGTTTCTGTATCGCAGTGATTCCATGTTCATGTGTATTATATTTGATGGAAGAACTCCAATCTCTAATAGGTATTCATGGAAAAGATCAAGAAGTGATGATTTCCCGCAACGACGGATTCCAGTGACGATTTTTGCTAGGTCTATGTCTTTATTCTTGATAAGCTGGTTCAGATATTGAGGGCGATTAATAAGTTTAGACATATAAAATTCCTTTAATAGAGTGTACTTCTTTTTTCTATAAATAAAATAGTTTCAGACTTTGAAGTCAAAAAATATCTCAAAATATGAAGTTTCAGACTTTGAAATAAGATTTTGGGTAGCTTCTGGTTTAATGCAATTGAGAAACTATAAGCGTTCTGTTCTCTATGGTTCAGGCGATATTTCATTATATCAGGATTTCAGAAACATTTCCTGGCCATTGGCTGATGCCTATTATTGTTTCAGTTTTCTTTAATCATTGGCATATACTGGAAATTCAATAACAGATAAAATAAAGATATAGGTAGACGATAGCATATCACATAAAGTTCTTGTGATGTCTATGATTGCAGGATGCTGATTATGGAAAAGAGGAAGAATGTGCTCCTGATCAATACAGATCAATGGCCGCGTTATCTGATGGGATGCGCTGGGCATAAGAATATAATGACACCGACTCTGGACCAGATGGCAAGGCAGGGAATCCTGTTCACTGATATGTACAGTACCTGTCCTGTCTGTATCCCTGCCAGGCGCAGCCTGATGACTGGCACTTTTCCTGCAACTCATGGTGACCGTGTTTATTCTGACCGGATGGAAATGCCTGATGTAACGACTCTGGCACAGGCTTTCCGAAGTGAAGGATACCAGGCCTATGCAGTCGGGAAGCTTCATGTCTATCCTCAGAGGGATCGGATCGGATTTGATGATGTTGTGCTGATGGAAGAAGGCCGCTATGAGTTCGGCAATGTTGATGATTACCAGGTATGGCTTGGAGAGAATGGCTATGCAGGAGAAGAGTTCTTGCACTGCATGGGAAACAACAGCTATCTGACAAGGCCATGGCATCTTCCCATAAGCTTTCTCAGCAGGGCCTGCATATATCTGCATCATTGTGAATCCTGTTGAAGTCGCAAGCTGAAAGAAGTACCATTTGAGACGGAGGCTGTAATGAATAGGATTTTATCGCTTTTTCTGGTATTGGTGGTTTCACTGTCTGCATTTGCTCAGGGGGCAAAGGAAGGGAGTGGATTTACAGAATCTCCATTCAAGGAGCCTGAAGAAGTCAGGGTTGTAGCACTCAAGGGACCTACAGCAATGGGAATGGTTGAGCTTATGGATAAGGCATCTGATGGTCCAGTCGGAGGAAACATATATGAATTCTCTCTCGAATCTGCTCCTGATGCAGTCGTTCCCCAGATTGTGAAAGGCTCTGTTGATATAGCAGCAATCCCTGCAAACCTTGCATCTGTCGTCTATAACAACACAGGCAGAGTTCGTGTGCTTGGCATAAACACATTAGGTGTTCTCTATATATGCGGATTCGGAGACAGTGCGATAACAAGCGTGGATGATGTACGAGGAAAGACAATATATGCATCAGGCAAGGGATCAACACCTCAGTATGCGCTTGAGACGATTCTTTCCTCGCTTGGACTATCTGATGGCAGGGATGTGTTCATTGAATGGAAGAGCGAGCATGCGGAGTGCGTCGCTGCGCTGATTGCATCTGAGGGAAAAGCGCTTGCAATGCTTCCTCAGCCTTTTGCGACTACTGCGATGGTTCAGAATAAGGATATACATATCCTGTATGATCTGAATGATGCCTGGGAGAGCATCTCCGGAACTCCTCTTGTCACAGGTGTGGTAGTTACATCTGAATCATTTGCAGAAGAGCATAGCGATGCTGTTGACTCATTCCTGAAGGACTACAGGGAAAGCGTTGATTTTGTCAATTCAAACATTTCAGAAGCTGCTGATCTTATTGAGAAATATGGTATCATCAAGGCAGCGGTGGCAGCTAAGGCGCTTCCGTACTGCAATATAACACTGATAACAGGAGATGAGCTTAAGAGCACGCTTTCTGTATATCTTGAGGCTTTGTATGCACAGAACCCGAAGAGCATCGGAGGAAATCTCCCATCTGATGAGTTCTACTACTGATAATAAGGCACTGGAGAGAGCAGTTTCCTTCTGTATCTGGATACTGCTCTGGGCCTTTCTTTCGGCTCTGATAGATCAGGAGCTGTTTCTTCCTTCTCCGCTGCGTGTGATCTATGCACTGTCCTCTATGGTGGGGGAGAGCAGCTTCTGGAGAAGCATCGCATTCTCGCTTTCAAGAGTAAGTGCAGGAATAGTGATATCGTTTCTGTCTGCTATTCTGCTATCTGCTCTCTCATATAGGTTCAGGCTCATTGATATCTTTCTTGATCCTGCGCTTAAAGTGATAAAGGCAACTCCCGTTGCCTCTATAATAATACTCGTGCTTCTATGGATAAAAAGCCGGAACCTCAGCATTGTAATATCCTTCCTGATGGTGTTCCCGATTCTCTATACAGCCCTTCTTGATGGGCTTAATGGCATCGGATATGACATGATTGAGATGGCTGATGTCTATGGAATAAGAGGTCTGAGGCGCATCAGGTACATATATATGCCATATGTCATGCCTGCACTTAGGACTGCGCTGAGAACCGCGCTTGCGATGGGTTGGAAGAGCGCAGTAGCTGCAGAGGTTATCGGCCTTCCTTCATTCTCAATCGGCTCAGAGCTCTATCAGTCGAAGGTCTATTTCGATACGCCGAGGCTCTTTGCCTGGACAGCTGTGATTGTGCTGCTTGCATTTCTGTTCGAGCGCTTATTCATCTTCATCATCAGCATTGCTGAGCGGAGGATAGTAAGATGATCCTTGATATTGTTAGAAAGGCATTCGGGGATAAGACTGTCTTCAGAAACTTCCATCTGGAGATAGAGAACAGGTGCCATCGCTATATGATAGAAGGGCCGTCAGGCTGTGGGAAAACAACCCTTATGAGGATAATCGCAGGGCTTGATGCTGACTATGAAGGAAGCATGTCGGATCCTGTTTCACGTCCCATTGTGCTGTTTCAGGAGAACAGGCTTGTTGAATGCCTGTCTCTGGAAGCTAACCTCAAGGCTGTATCAGAAGATGCGGAGATGATATCATATGTCCTGAAGGGGCTCTCAATCGATGGAGAGCTTAAGAACCCTGTCTCATCACTGTCAGGCGGAATGAAGAGGAGAGCTGCGATTGCAAGGGCCCTCTTAGCAGGCTATGATTCCCTTCTTCTTGATGAGCCATTCACAGGACTGGATGAATGCATGATTGATAGGACTGCGGAATTCATCATGAAGGAAGCCGGAGACCGTCTTATTATAGCAATCAGCCATGACAGGGATGATGAGAAGCGTTTTGATGCAAGCCCTATAATACTGGGCGAAGGAGATGTTTATTTATGAGTGATAGGCTGCCAAGATGGAATCTTGATTCAATTTATCCCGGAGTCAAAAGCCGGGAATTCCTTGACGATATAGAGAAGAGCAGGAAGCTTGCAGCAGAGCTTACTGAGCTCACTGCTGATGGCAGGGCATCTGTCCTTGAGCTCATAGAGCGGAGCGACTATCTCTCTGCCCTTGTGACAACGTACTATGCATATGCATCATGCCTGCTCTCAACAGATACATCATCGCCTGATTACATTGCGGCTATGTCCATGGCTGAGGATGGTGCTATCGCTGCAAATG
>CAKQTF010000008.1 GCA_934276695.1 uncultured Spirochaetales bacterium | reverse complement strand
TCAGTCTTCGGCGGCAGCATCAAGCTATCAGTGGCATCCGGGGATGTGAAGCTACATGATTCATCAGCAGACAATGTCTCAGTGACCAGTGCATCAGGGGATATAAGCATCATGGATACAGACGGAGACCGCATTACAATCAGCAGCGCAAGCGGAGACATTGAGGCAATAGGGATAAAATGCTCAGAGATCAGCATGAAATCCGCATCCGGGGATATATACCTTGACCCGCATCATATTTCAGGATTCACAGTCTCACAGACATCCGGAGACACTGAAATACATCTTGCTGAAGAGCCTGGCAGGATAGCTTTCAGCACATTATCCGGAGAACTGACACTAAATGATGAGGAAGTGCCATCGGGCATTATATCAGGGAAAGGCAGTATATCAGGAAACGCTAAGTCAACAAGCGGAGACCTGTCTATATATTACTGATCAGAGCATCAGGCTTTCATTGTCCCGGCATCCGGAGTGCGGATCCGGGCATTCTAATCCCATAATGCAGCCTGTTTGCCAGCTGTAGTCATTTCTTCCATCTGATGATATCATAATCTAGTCCAAGGAGTGATTAGAGATGGAAGAAGCTTTCATGCAGAGGACAGCCACATGCGGAGCGCTAAGAGCCGCAGACGAAGGCAAGACGGTTGTCCTCAACGGATGGGTACATAGAGACAGGAATCATGGTGCCCTGCACTTCATAAGCCTCCGTGACCGTTATGGTATCACACAGGTTGTAGTAGATGATGATGCCAGTGAGGAGCTGCAGAGAAAAGCATCTGAGCTCAAGCTGGAATACTGCATTGCAGTCAGGGGTCTGGTACGCCGCAGGCCTGACGACATGATCAATGATGACATGGAGACAGGCGCAATAGAGGTCAAGGCCGAGAGGATTGAGATCCTGAGCCAGTCTGCAACACTGCCGTTCATGATTGAGGATGAGTCAAATGCAAAGGAAGACCTCAGGCTCAAATACAGATTCCTTGATCTGAGAAGCAAGGGCATGCAGGACAGGATAAGGATGCGCCATGAGCTCATCAAAGCAATCAGGGAATATTTCTATAAGACTGACTTCTACGAGATAGAGACCCCTACCCTTATCAGATCAACCCCTGAAGGCGCAAGGGACTTCCTTGTTCCATCAAGAATCTATCCCGGAAAGTTCTTCGCGCTTCCGCAGTCCCCGCAGCTTTATAAGCAGCTGCTGATGGTATCAGGCTTCGATAAGTACTTCCAGATTGCAAGATGCTACAGGGATGAGGATCCAAGAGGAGACAGGCAGCTTGAATTCACACAGCTGGATATAGAGATGAGCTTTGTGAAGCGGGATGATGTGCTTGCACTCATGGAGGATATGTTCGGCGAGGTATTCAGAAAGGTGCTGAGCACAGAGCTTCCTGCGCATTTCAGAAGAATCCCATATTATGATGCAATGAACACATATGGCTGTGATAAGCCTGATCTCAGATTCGGAATCGAGATGCATGATGCTGCCGGCTTTGCAAAGGAATCAACATTCAATGCATTCACCGAAACACTTGCAAACGGCGGATATGTGAAGTATCTTGTGGCACCGCATACGGAAGGCCATGACTATACAAGGAAGTATCTTGCAGAGCTTGAAGCTGCTGCGAAGATCTATGGAGCACATGGACTTGCATGGATGAAGGCCGAGAATGGCACAATCTCCGGCGGTGTCTCAAAGTTCTTCCAGGGGAAGGAGAGCCTTGTCCTTGAGAAGACAGGGGCAAAGGATGGGGATGTGATCCTTCTTGTAGCACATGATAACTGGAAGAAGTGCTGCAACAGCCTTGGTGCTGTGAGAAGCAAGCTCGGTGCGGATCTCGGAGTCATAAAGCCAGGTTATGAATTCTGCTGGATCATTGACTTCCCTCTCTTCGAGTACAATGAGGATGAAGGACACTGGGAAGCAGCCCACCATATGTTCTCAATGCCGCAGGTTGAGTACCTTGACACACTTGAATCAGATCCAGGCTCAGTCAAGGGAGACCTGTATGACCTTGTCCTCAATGGCTATGAGCTTGCAAGCGGATCCATAAGAATACATGATATCGAACTTCAGAAGAGGATATTCAGGATATGCAATATACCTGATGATGTTGCAGAGCAGAAATTCGGATTCCTGCTTGATGCATTCAGGTTCTCCCCACCACCACATGGAGGAATCGCTCCTGGAATCGACAGACTGTGCATGATTGTATGCGGGCAGTCGTCAATCAAGGAAGTCATCGTATTCCCGAAGAACACAGCAGCGCTCTCCCCTATGGACGACTCTCCTTCATATGTCGAGCAGAAGCAGCTTGATGAGCTCGGGCTCTCAATAATAAAGAAAGAAAAAGAGAATTGAACAATGAAGTCTATCCAGCTCTGATCATCGGAGCTGGTGCCTCAGGCCTTCTTGCCGGATCAATGCTTGGCAGGAGGGCCATTATTCTTGAAAGGAACCATGAGCCTGGCAGAAAGCTGATGCTCACTGGCGGTGGCCGCTGTAACTACACGCATGCATCATCGGTGCCAGAGCTCCTGGAGCATTATAACGGTCCAAGAAACGCAATAAGGAAGATCCTATACAGATTCCCGCCAGATAGGATAATAAGCTACTTCAGATCACTCGGAATCGATGAATGCATTGAACCCGGAGGCAAGGTATTCCCTTCTGCTGGCGATGCCAGGACAATAACAGAAGTCCTTGCATCAGGATGCTCAATAGCATACGGAGAGACAGTCAGAAGCCTATCCTGGGAAGACGGGATATTCCTGGCAGCATGTGACCATGGCACTTATAGAGCTAGGAATGCCATAGTGACTTCAGGCTGCTCAGCATACCCAGCAACCGGGAGTGATGGAAAAGGGCTGGACATCCTCAGAGCATTCGGACATGATACAGTCCCATTCACACCTGCAATGGCCCCGCTTGAGCTGGAAAGAAGGCTCAGCGGAGCTGAAGGGATCACACTCGATGCAACGATCAGATGCGGGAAGAAGACATATGACGGGAGCATAGTGATCACAGGCAAGGGCATATCAGGACCGGCTGCGCAGAACGTATCATATCTTCTTGATAGCAGAAAGGAAATAGAGATCTCATTCTGCAGCATCAGCAGGGAGGATATATATAAGGCATCAGGGAAGACACTGCTGAAGAATGCACTGCCTGTCCCGGACAGACTCTCATCTGCCATCTTAGGCCCAGTCGCATCAAAGAGGATCGGGGATCTCAGGAAAGATGAGATCAGCATGGCAGTCAGGAGTCTCACAGCATTCAGGACAGGTGCAAGGGCAATAAGGGAAGGCGCGATGACAGACTATGGCGGAGCACTGCTCTCAGGCTTCTCTGCAGAAACGATGGAATCAGCAAAGCAGAAGGGACTCTATGCTGCCGGTGATATACTTGAGCCATGCGCAGACTGCGGAGGCTATTCGCTTACCTTCGCATTCGCAACTGCCTTCATCGCAGCATCATCAGTTCTTCGATCTCTGGAATAACAACCGCTTTTCTGTGCTATACTCCAGAATATGTCAAGAGAAAGAAGGATAGAGGCTCATTTCGATGAGCATGATCAGCACTTTAACGCACCAGGCGGAGAGGAACATGGATACTCTGCTGCCACAGGCCCGTATGAATACCTGCTGGGCGCACTTGCAGGATGCTTCTACTACACACTCGCATCATATGAGAGGGAATGCAGCTGGAAACATGTTGACATATCAGTCATCGGGAAGAAGAGAGAAAGCATCCCGGCAACACTGAAGGAAACAGAGCTGATGATCACTGTCTATGGCACTGATGACAGGGATGAGTTTGAAAGCCTTGTGAGAAGAGCTGAGAAAGAGTGCTCGATATACAATACGATAAGCAAGGTGAGCAATATCACACTGAGCATATCATACAGAGAGGGTGCAAGATGAACAGGGAACGCCAGATTGAGCTCTTTGATGATTTCAGACGCGCAATGCTCTCGTTCCTTTCTGCATACGGCAATCTGGATGAGAGGAAGAAGAAGAGCACTACAAGCCACAGAATCGCACTTGAGCTGTCAAAGGAGATCAAGGGCGCGGATATAGACCTGGATCTTGATGGTGTGGATATCCTTGTCCACACAAAACATAATCCTGTGCTCGCGCTATTCTGGTCATCAACATACCTTACGGAGAAGGAAAAGGAGAAGGCACGGCTCTTCCATATAAGCAGATGCCCTGCCCTCACCCTCGCATTCTCCCTTCTTGAAGATAAGGACTACCTGCTCGTATACCGCTTTGAGAAGGACTATCTTGAATATCTGCATATAGATAAGGCAGATTTCTCAGAATACCTTCTCAAGCGATGCCTTATTGAAAGCAGCGATTCCGTTGAGGACGGGCAGCTTCTTCTCGATATAAAGAAGAAAAGGAAGCGGAGGGTCAGAATCCAAGAGGCTCATCAACAAACAGAAGCTCAACAGTCTGCCCCTTCATCGGACGAGTAACAGTGACAAAGCCATTGCATATCCTGCTCCTGCTATTGCAGTCGTAGCATCTTCCGCCTTTTACGCATGGGGTATCAAGGCCAAAGCGCTGTGCATTCCTGACTGATGCTGTATTCCTTGCCCTGTAAATAGCGGACTCGAGATCAGGCTCAAGCTTGTTCATGCCTATTATATAGATCACATGCGGATTATACAGTGAAGCAGAGACTCTGTTCCCGCTTCCATCGATATTCACCAGCTCGCCATTCATGCTCACGCCATTTGCACTGAGAATATAGAAATCAGAGGAAGCTGCCTTGCTCCTTGTATCCGGATCCTGGCTCTTCCAGTGCCAGAATACTGGCCTGTCAGATGAGAGCACCTCATAAAGGCCGCACTCTTCAGCGCTCATTGAGCCTCCGATCCCGACGCTCTTACCCTCAGTCCTTTCCTTTATGTAATCACGGACCTGCTCTTTATTATCAAAGAAAAGGACCTTAAAGCCATGATTCTCAAAGTTCTTCTTAAGTTTTTCCCTATCCA
The DNA here is from genome assembly GCA_934276695.1 of uncultured Spirochaetales bacterium. Taxonomy (GTDB): domain Bacteria; phylum Spirochaetota; class Spirochaetia; order Sphaerochaetales; family Sphaerochaetaceae; genus Ornithospirochaeta. The sequence continues at coordinate 11,501 of CAKQTF010000008.1, read as the reverse complement.
TATCAGATTCTTGACTTCTTATCCTTTATAGGATCAATGACAGAACATTCAGATACAAGCTTGTAGACAGCTCTCTTATGAGCATCCTCACAGCCGTTCCAGTCCTTATCCTTGTTCTCGCTTTTGTATTTCTGGCTCATCCACCAGTCATCATGCTGGACTCTATCGAGGTTCTTCTCAAGAAGAGAGAAGATCATCCTGTAATATGAGAGAAGCGTATCTCCAGATACTGCATCAGGAGCAACCCTGCTAAGCAGCAGTGTATGCTCAAGGCAGAAACCCTTAGAAGAACTCAGCGCGCTCCTGAAATCCGCATCCTCCTCATATAGTGCAGCTACTGTATATGCATACCTATATAGCCTGTCATCCATGCGTGAGCATACAAGACAGCCCTTCTCCCTCTCCCTCCAGGCAGACTCAAAGCCATCAATGGCTTTCTCGGCTTTCCTGAGCTTTGATGCCTCTTCTATCTGCATTAGGTAAGGACGAAGGGATTTCTTATTCTCCTCATAGTATGTATCCATGACAAGTGAAAGAGCCTGAGGCTTTCCGCCATCGGCAAGAGCCCTCATATGGTGAGGGCAGAAGCCATAGGCATTGGTCTCAACCCTGACTTCAGGAGTCATGATCGCAGAGGAAAGATAATAGGAAAGCGCATCCTTCTCAGCTTCCTTAGCCAGAGAGCAGAGGAAGCATTCCTCTCCTCTCCTGACCCCATCCCATACAGGTATTGTCTCCAGTGCTATCTTCAATCAAGAAGTCCTTTGGCAAGATGTGCCGCATTCTCTCCCGTGAAGCCGAATGCATCCTTAAGATAAGGCAGATTGCCGACCTCTCCGAATCTCTCGCCGACATTCAGGAAATCCATCCTGACAGGGCATTTTCTAGCAAGAAGGCCCGAGATCATCTCACCGACACCGCCTGCATAGCGTCCGTTCTCCATGACAAGGACACGTCTGCAGCGCTCTGCAGCCCTGATCACCAGGTCCTCATCAAGAGGCCTTATCGTATGCAGGTCTATGACGGTAGAACTGATTCCATCCTTTTCAAGTATTGCCTTTGCCTCCATTGCAGCATCCACCATGACAGCTCCTGTTGCAATGATTGCGACATCCTTGCCATCTGCAAGCTCGATGCCCTTTCCAAGCTCTATCTTCTGATCAAGCCCATAACGGTGGACAATGCCTTTTCTCGGAGTCCTGATGTATGCTGACTTGCCTGACTTATAGCACTGCCATGTCAGATCATACAGAGACTGTGCATCACTTGGCTCGATGATTATAAAGCCAGGGATCTGGCGGATCAGCGCAATATCCTCAAATGGCATATGTGTTCCGCCATTATACTGGGCTGTGATCCCAGGATCAGTCCCGATCACAATCACACGCTGATGCGCATAGCCGACAGAGATGAAGAGCTGATCATAGTCCCTTCTGGATGCAAAGCAGCCGAACGAATGGATGAATGGGACAAGCCCGACACTTGACATTCCGGCTGCGACTCCGACAAGATTCGCCTCTGCGATGCCGACATTGAAGAATCTTTCCGGGAATTCCTTCTGGAATGATGTGGATCCGATGCAGCTTGAAAGGTCAGCATCAAGGAAGACAACCTTATCATCTTCCTTTGCAATATCAATCGCAGCTCCGATGACTGCTTCCTTATAGTGGTTATATACGCTAGTATCCTTCTTCATCATCTTCCCTCTCTCTTCCTGAGATCCTCAATAGCCTGCTCTGCAGCTTCCTTTGAAATAGGCATTGAGTGATTTGACTTGATTCCTTCACCTGGTATGTATCCATAGCTCTTGATTGTGTTGAGAATAATCATCTGCGGTCTGCCGGAAGAAGCATTCTTAGCCGCTCTCACAGCCTCATCGATCTCTTCAAATGAATGGCCATTGATGCTCTGGACATCCCAGCCGAAGCTCTCCCATCTCTCTTTCATTGCCTCTGCCGTGACAGGGATGATGTCCTTTGTATAACCATCAAGCTGCTGTGCATTGAGGTCAAGGAAAGCAATGAAATGATCAAGCTTCTGAGCTCCTGCGAACTCTGCAGCTTCCCAGATCTGTCCTTCCTGGGACTCCCCATCGCCTATGATGGAATATGTATAAGAGGAAATCCCTCTGACTCTGTTCCCGAGTGCGATCCCGGATGCAGCCGAGAAGCCCTGGCCGAGAGATCCCGCGGTGAAATCAACACCTGGTGTCTTTGTCATATCGACATGGGACGGAAGCTTTGTGCCTCCCTGGTTGAGAGTTGCAAGCATCTCCTCCGGGATATATCCCTTAAGAGAGAGCGCTGCATATACAGCCGGACCTGAATGTCCCTTTGATACAACAAGCCTATCCCTATCTTCCTTCTTCGGGTCTGATGGATCAACATTCATAGCCTCAAAATAGAGATACGTGAGAATCTCCACAATAGACATGCTTCCACCAATATGGCCAGAACCGAACGATGCAATCTCTCTGATTGTCCTGCACCGGATTTCAAAAGCCTTATCCTTCAGGCTCTGTAGTTTTTTTTCATCCATATTTTATTTCCTCATCTCATTGATTTCATTTTTCTGGATATCAGTAATTCCCTTAACTGGGATAATATGCGAAAGAAGAGTAAGCTTTGCAGCCTGCTCTAAGCACTCAAGGCGGTCAAATGCCTGAAGCGGCGAAGAACCTAAAGCAATTGCTCCATGATTCTCCAGAAGAAGAACATCGCTTTCTGCAGCGTATTCAGCAGCTCTCTCTGCAAGTTTTTCTGTTCCCATTCTCTCATATGGGACTTTTGCCAGGCGATTTCCCATCAAATACCAGCTCTCAGCAATTACAGAAAGATCAATCGCCTCATCAGATGCTGAGAACAGACAGCAGTAGACTGGGTGCGAATGGACTATTGCATTGACATCACTGCGGACTGAATAAATCCGCCTGTGCATCTCTGTTTCAATCGACAGAGGAAGCCCCTTCCCAAATCTCTCGCCTGTTGCAATATTCAGAAGAGCTATATCATCAGCATTCAGAGAGCTCTTATCTTTGCCAGATGGGGTGATTGCCATAAAATCACCAACTCTGCAGCTGCAATTTCCACCGGTGCTTGTAGTAAGTCCTCTCTCATAGCAGCGAGCCATAATAGCTGCAACTTCTCTCCTAGCCTCTTCTTCTGTCATTCTTTGATGTTAGCACAAGACAAAATTGCTTTCCACATGCAAATCATCCATCTTCTCTCTTTCTGCGCTCCTTGAGGAAGTCAGCATATCAATATGCATGAAATCCACTTAAAGAATCAAACAGAACAACTAATTCATAAATTAATTAGCTATCATACAAGCTCAATTGCCCTCTCAATTCACCTAGATAATAAATCTTTTGTATTGTAAGATTTCGTAGATGAATTTAGAGGACTTAAAACAACTATTACGCAAAAAAGGAGCTACGGAGTTTTTATATAAGAAACTGTCAGATAATGATAATTCAAAGCAGCAAATTTATCTCGGCGGTTCCTACGAAGCACTTCAATCACTTCCTATTGGCAAAATATATGCAGAAGCAGGAACAAAACGTCCAACATTCAAATCTACTCTGAAAATGTCATGGCTAAGTGATGATGGACGAATTTGTCCAGCACCTAATGCTAAGCTTATTTTGTATCCTAAGTATCCTGAAATTCGACTATCAGGATTTCTATCAGGATGTGCAAATGCTCCCAATAAGTATTTACAGCCCAAAACTTCATATGAGCGAACAGGTTCTTATGATGGAAGAGTGTTAGTTCTTTGCCCAATAAAAGACAATATTATTGCTTATCTTGCAATTTCAGGTTCCTCCATCTCCAATTATTTATCAAAGAAAATTTACACGGGAGTATTTGGAAAAGAACCGATATCTCATATTAATTCAAAAAAAGAACTGATTCTTACACTCAAAAAAGCCTATCAGGAAAACCCTCATGAAAAAGTCAGACTATTTCCTGACGGTATAATCCGTCCTTATGATAAAAAGAATGCAGCAGGCTATACATTAGAAGCTCAGTTTGGAATCATTCCAAATGGAAGTCCTAATCCAGACTATAATGGGTGGGAACTTAAATGCCACAAAGACAACACAATAACACTAATGACACCTCAACCCAATGGCGGGCTTTACGCAGAACTTGGAAATAGAGAATTTGTAAATAGATACGGACATGTTGCGGAAGATGGAGGAAAGTACTTCACTGGACCATATTACTGTAAACCAAGTGATAAATTTCCAAATCGCAGAATACATGTTACAGGATTTAATCCAGACGAAGGGAAAGAAGGAAAAATAACTGACTCAAGTGGCGCAATATATCTTATGGAAGGTGATATTGAACTAGCATCTTGGTCATTTGCACATATTCTTTCTCATTGGAATCAAAAACACAATAAAGCCTGCTATGTAGAGTATAAAAATTACGTTGAATACGGAAAACCTATAACAAAAATCGAATTCTTACCAAATATTCTGCTTTGTGAAGGAACTTCGGCTATAAAGTTGATAAAGGCAATTCTAAATAATCTCGTATATTATGATCCAGGATCAAAAGTTTCAGCGAATGGGGACCAAAAATCCAGGAGCCAGTTCAGAGTCAAATTTGACAATCTGAATCAATTATACATTTCATCGCAATCTTATAATCTAGCTGATTAGCGATTGAAAGATTAATTATTTAATCCTATAATGCTGGGTACAAAACGGTACCAAATCATTCCCAGCAGGAGCAAATATGTCAAAGCAGATTCATTGCACATTTGACGATAGTCTTTTCAATCAGATTCAAGAACTCGCAACTATTGAAAGAATCAGCCAGCAACAGCTAATAACTGACGCATTGATAACCTACATAAACAGGTCTCATAATGGAGTCTCAAGCTCAAGCTACTCATATGATTTCATTGATTTATTTGCGGGAATTGGTGGAATGCGAATCGCATATCAAAATGCTGGGTGCAGATGTGTTTTTTCTTCAGAATGGGATAAAAACTGCCAGAAGACTTATTTTGCAAATTTTGGAGAAATTCCCTATGGAGATATCACAAAGATAAATGCTAAGGATATTCCTAACCATGATATTCTTGTTGCAGGTTTTCCATGCCAGCCATTCTCTATAGCTGGAGTATCAAAGAAAAATAGCATGGGAAGAGCCACTGGATTTGCAGACAAAACACAAGGAACTCTTTTCTTTGATGTGTGTAGAATTATCAAAGAAAAACGCCCCAAAGCTTTTATGCTGGAAAATGTAAAGAATCTTAAAAGCCATGATCATGGAAATACATGGAAAGTAATTGAAAGCTCTTTAAAAGAGCTCAATTACTCTGTGTATTCAGGTGTTTTTGATGGACAAGACTTTGTGCCACAGCATAGAGAACGAGTTTTGATAGTTGGTTTTGATAAAGACAGATACGGAGAAGTAAAATTTGAATTCAATTACAAAAAGCCAGAGCACAAACCATGCCTAAAGGACATACTTTTTACCGAATATGACCCCAAATATATTCTGACTCCTAAACTTTGGGAATATTTACAGAACTATGCAGCAAAGCATAAAGCAGCGGGCAATGGATTCGGATTTGGAATGCCAGATATTAATGGGCCATCAAGAACGCTAAGTGCCAGATATTATAAAGATGGCTCTGAGATTCTAATCAATAGAGGAGAAAATCAGATTCCAAGAAGACTTACCCCCAGAGAATGTGCACGTCTTCAAGGATATCCTGATAATTATCAAATTGTTGTTAGTGATACACAAGCTTACAAACAATTCGGAAACTCTGTAGTCGTTCCTCTGATGAATGCTGTAGCATCACTTATAGTTGAAAAACTGAATATGCTAAAAGATATTGATATGCGAGATTCCAATAGAATTAATACACCATGATTTTTCTATAATAGGAACCCATTATCTCTAGCATTATCTAGTATTTTCATAATTGCTACACATTGCTTTTCGGTTGGGAATCTACCGATATTCATCATTGTTGCAGTCGTAACAAGACTAACCTCTTTTTCCGATAGTAACTTTGACTCCTTGTTCCAATCTAAGAGCTTCAGCCAATTCTGACTACCATATTTACACACTTCCATCATTGCTTGTGCTGATGTAAGATTTCGATCCTGTTTTCTTGCTTCATCCTTAGCTTCAAAATACTCATTTTCAGAAAAAAGAAATTCTTTAATACAGGAGTCCAATGTGATTTCACAGTTTTTCATACAATTCCAGCAGGCTTCTTTTTTTGCCCATTCCGTAACATTTTCAACAGAACGATTTGGGGAAGTGAGAACTTCGTAAACATAATCAGCAAGAGTCATTAACTGTACATGTATCTCTGGTTTTATTGCCTGCTTATTCCATATGTCTTTATAGTTTATATGACAACCGGGAAACTGATTATCTATAAGATATAATAAAAGTGAAACAGTATATGCATCTATATTAGCTTTATAATCCCGTCCCTGTTTTTTTACAATTGCATCAACATCTTTATAAAGAATTGCAATAGCAACAATTTCCTGAAAATAGGACTCATTATATACTGCTGCATGCTTATCCCAGTCCTCATTGATTTGTGATGCAATCTTAAAAAATGATTTTTCACCTCCAAGACTTGCAAACTCCGGATGCAGATTCTTTATATTTATATACTTTGCAAAATCAGTTTTTGTAAGAAGCTGGTTTTTAGGATTTAAGATTTCAAATTTCTTCTTCTCTGACTCAGTTTTCTTGTAAGTACTTTGCTTATATTGTCCTCTGGCCCTCTCATAATACCAATAAGTACCATGTGTTTTTCCATTTAGAATCGGTGTTATAAGTCTTCTGGATATTTCTTCCATTTTAATATGGAAAGGATGGTTAGACCAAAGATCTGCTTCACTGACTTTGTTCTGGCTATTTGCATACCTAGAAATATTCGGAATGATAGTCACAGCCTTATCATAAGGAACAACTGTTAATTTCATTGGAACTGAAATTTTCTTTATCTTTTCAACAGATCCTTCCTTCTTATCATTCAGTAGGCAAGCTGCAATAGAAGCTGTCGTCTGTCCGCCGTTTACAATTTGGAGCCCTTTTACATAAGTCAATGCAGAAGAATCATTAAACTCAACAGCATCGGCAGTAGCTGTAATTCCGTTATTATAGATAAAAAAGTTCTCAGGTTCTTTCAATATTGTATTCCTGATACCTTTGTTCACTTTATTTTTTTGCTGAAGAAATGATCTGACATTACCTTCAAGAAGTCTAGACCCATAAGTATTATATAAATCAGCAAGAATCAAACCTGGAATATTGCATAGATAAGATTGATAATCGTCAGTTTTGTTTGCCAGCATACAAGGAATGCCAAGACCTTCCGTAAAATCTTTCAAATTGATTTCAAGTGGAACTTTCCCATTAAGAGAATTTTCAATCTGCGATATTCTTTCGATATCAATAATTGTATATTCAACTGGAATTTCATTAATTGAAGTAGCACTCTGTGCTTTATAGTTCTTTGTTTTCACATTATCGGTGATTATACAAATCTGGTATTTCTTTAAATCTGCATAGAAACCATCAGAAATATCGCATGCCAAACCATATGCAGGATGGCTTTCTTCTGCTGTGGATTTTATATATTCAGATTCAGAAATAAATAATTTAGCTCTGGAATAATACCTATCAATATCATCTAGCGATAAGCTTTCAAAAGAGTCCGAAACTGATACAGGAGGGACAACATAGATATTTAGACAACTATCATAATAATTATATACATAGCCGTTAATCTGAATTTTTCTTTTTCCACTTCTGTCATTTCCTTCATAGTAGCAATAATGGATATCATCTGGTATTTCTTCAGCTCCAAATAATATTTCAGAAATTTCTGACAGGAATTCTTCATTTAAGGATGTTCCATTTGTTCCACTTTCACTTCTTAATTTACCTAAGAAGTTTTTGTGAAAATCAATTAATTCACTCATACAATCCCTCTTTCTGATGGAATAATAGAACTCACATCTAATGTATAATTTGCATTAACAATTTCTGCATGGGCAATATCAGATCGCCTCAAAACAGGAAAGTCCTTATTGACTAAATAGCTCATGCTAGGGCCAAGATGATAAGGATAATTATCATATTCTAGTAAGCATTGATAACCGACACTCAAAAGCTTTTCCTCAAACTCTTCAATAGCAGGATTATCTCCTATCAATTTAGATATATCAGCGACCAGTGAATTCAGCAATATTGCTTCATTATCCATATTGCTAGTCTTATCCAAAGAAATAATGCAAAGATACCCTTCTCTTTCTGAATCAAGCTGCTCCAAGGAAGAAATCTTTATCATTGGGTTACCACTTGTTGTTGTTTTAACCTCATACCAATAATCACTTGCATAAAAATCATGATCGGAATACTCATTTCCAATCCATGCATTACAAGCTTCATCCAAAGAATAATGTTTAAACATATAATTCTTCAGAAACAAAAGCTCACCAATTAGACCTTTTATTTCAATGTCGCTTAGTTTATTGTTCTTTGCACCGCTGAACATTCTTTTCCAAGCAAAATATCGTTTTGCAAAGAAAGATAATCCCTTTGCTTTATCGTTAAGACGTCTAGCAGCCTTTATCACATCACCTACAAACGCATTAAAGAGCTCAATGTATTCTGAATTTATAAGCGAGGCAGATACTTTATATGTTTGCTGATCCTCTAAAATAGCTAAACTGATATTAATCAAATTAGAAGAAACCAAGTACTTCTTAATTTCATATGTAGGGATTTCTTTTGACAGTAGAATTAGAGTATTCCGACCAGAGGAATCAACCCCTGTAAAAATATCAAGAATTATACTTGGATCAACCCGAGTAACACGTTCTTTAATAAACATTACTTAATTCATCTCCTAAATCTTCATTACCATCTTCATCATCTGAAATTCCAAGCATATTCTGTGCATATACCTTATTGATTTTATAACATGCTTTAATTTCTGTACTTTCATCGACTTTTGGGCATCCAATACTTAAACCAATAACAGCAATACATTGCTCACTCTCATTAAGTTTATTAATTGAATAACGTAATAGACTATCGTCTTTATATGTAGTAGATGTTTTTCCACAACCTGTTAATTCTAGAGGCCATATAACAAGAACAGGATTTCGGTTTATCTTTGTCTTAACAAAGTATTCTTCCTGATTTAGCGCGTTGCTTTTCTTGGTATTTAAACGCAATGATTTAGCTGTCTTTTCTATAACATCTAACTCATCTTTAGTCAGACCACATTTATATGCATTACGGCTTGCAAGATGGGCAGAATCACCGGCTACCTGTGCAACAGGCCCCTTTCTTATTGAGTAACTTCGCTGCACTCTTGATATTTTGTATCCACCTAAAGTCATAGGTTTGCCTTTTAAACCACATGCAATCAATACAACCCATTTTGGGAGAATATCTGCAGATTCATTTATCATGTCTGCAAGAGTATTTGAAACAAAAGTCGTATTTAAATCTGAACAATTAAACTGCTCAATAAGATAAGCAATTTCTGAGCAAGGAATATCCTTAAATTGCAAGCTGCTCTGCAGAGCTCTGTTGTCAGATAAAAATCTCCTGTCTTGTGTCAAATTCTTTTTTATCCACTCTTCAGTGATTTTGAAATTATCTCTTATTTCATCTTCTTTTATCTTTAGATATTTTGTTTCTACAACTGCCTGGGAAAGAGAGATCAAAACTTTTTCAGTTGTAGCTGTTCGCATTTTATTTCTTGCAGTAACCATCAAAGCAGTCTTATCTGACCTTACTCGTAAACCAAACTTCTCTGGCTCCATTCCTCTTCCCTGCATTATATCAAAATCACGCTTAAGCTCATCCGTCGCATTAGTTATGTATGCATACCAATCTTGGGACTCTCTACTCATCCAGATCTGACATAAATCTGCATATCCATCTCTATACCCAAACCATCTCCCCATTTGCATCATGGTATCGTACATTTTTGAATTCCTATAGTAATAGCTTGTCATTAATCCCTCTAACGTCAGCCCCCGGGATAAGCTTAATCCTCCTACAGCTATCAATCGAAGTCCATATTCTCCATTTGCTTCATAATCAAGATTTTTGACAGCATTACCACCATTTACACTCCTGGCCTGTATCGCAGATATTGCATCTCGCAGAGAGTGCTGAATATCAATCCATTTATAATTCTTTTGCTCGTTAGTTTTATCATCAGGAATTGGATTGTAATATTTCAAAAAAACATTATGGATATCTTTAATCTTAGAATGTGATAGAGCTTTCTCTTCTGATAAAGAACAGTAATTATCTACATCTCTTCTATAACCACGAACAAATTCATCAATGAGTACAGTTAATCTATTCTGGACTGCAATAAATCTACTCACATTAACCAGCATAGTCCTGTGAGTTTTTATATCACCTCTAAGATCCCGGACGGTATTTGCAATGAAAAATGATAATATTGCTTCTCTTAATGACTGAGGGAGCTCTGCTACAACAAAACCTGACTTATGGGATAATGGTATATTCTTTTCGCAGTCATCATTAAAATGAAGCATGTAATGATATCTTCCTGGAATATAATCATCTACGTCATCTTCTCCTTCAAACACATTTACTGGATTGGAAAAAATACTTGAAGCTCCAATATAATTTGAAGGTGTAGGTAACAAATAAATAAAGTTACTTGGAAATAAGTCTTTTATCTCCGGATCAGGGTCGATAAAAATATTTGCATATGGTGTAGCTGTACAACCTATATAAGTTGCATTAGAAAACATATGGAAAAGTCTTCTAATGCTTGCATTAATTGCAGTGGCTTCACTTGCGTCCGCACGAGTATTTATCGAGCCATTGTCTGACTCATCATCTAACAGTAGCATTGGCAAAGGAACTTTACCAAAAACATCAGTGTTTGTTTTAAGCCATTTTTCAAGCCAGCTTAAAACAGCCTTGTTCTTTTTCAAAACAAATACAACAGGTGAATTAATGTTTTCTAATTTTCCTCTCATCTGTGCTATTTTGAGATTGAAATCCGTAGCTTTTGATGTGAATCCCCATCCGGATATTGTTCTATCAAAATCTCCTACACCCACATATGTTTTTGCCCCAGCAGAATCTAAATGATTACTGTCAAGTCCAATAAACCCAAAATCTACACGCTCTTGAGTCTGAGATCTCAATTTTTCAATAAGCCCTGTAAGTAAAATGATTACTCTATAACCAGCATCTGCCGCTTTGTTCATCAACCCAATGTACGTAGCAGTTTTCCCTGACTGGACATCACCAATTATCATTCCTTTTCTAGAAATAGAAGAAGTTGATTTAGGATTCCCTATCAAATCCATAATTTCATCTGTTACTTTATCCATTCTATTGAGAACTGTTGAACTAAAGCCTTTCTTGTATGATAAGTATCTGTAATATCTATCCCAAAATTTCAAATCAGAATTTTTCTTAGCTTCTTGGTAC